>JAGLSF010000055.1 GCA_023136305.1 Spirochaetota bacterium | reverse complement strand
TATTGCAGAAGAGGTGCTGGACATTGTGCGGGAGGATGGTATCGAGGTTCTACTGAACACCACACCCATTTCGGCGAAGGTCTTCAGGGGAAGCTGGGTCGAGCTGACACTCAAGGGGGATAACGGTGAAAAGACGGTGGCTGGATCGCATCTACTGCTTGCCGCAGGGCGCCTGCCCAACACCAATAGCCTCGACCTTTACACTGCCGGTGTGGATCTGGACAAGCGGGGATTCATCAGGGTGAACGAAAGGCTGGAAACCAGCGTTCCCGGCATATATGCACTGGGTGATGTGAAGGGAGGGCCCGCATTTACCCATATCTCCTACGATGATTACCGCATCCTCTACGCAAACCTGGTGAAGAATGAACGGAGGTCCATGAAAAACCGGCCCGTCCCCTATACCGTGTTCATCGATCCCCAGCTTGGAAGAATTGGATTGAGCGAGACAGAAGCACAATCCCTTGGCATTCGATATCAGGTTGCGAAGATGCCCATGAACTGGGTTGCCCGAGCACTGGAGGTAGACGAATCGAGGGGTGTCATGAAAGCGCTGGTGGATCCCGAAACGGCACAGATACTGGGCGCGGCCGTCCTTGGCATTGAGGGCGGCGAGCTCATGGCAATGCTTCAGATTGCCATGATGGGCAAGGTGCCCTACACCGCCCTCAGGGATGCGGTGTTTTCGCACCCCACCCTGGCGGAATCACTGAACAATCTCTTTGGAACTGTTGAGGACTGAGGGATGCAGACTATGCATTACCCTTTGAGGTCGAAATAGGAAACAGCGTTACGATAGCAGATATCGCGCACCATGCCGCCGACAAGCTCCATATCATCCGGGATCTCCCCTCTCTCCATCTCGTCGCCGAGCAGGCTGCAGAGAATCCGCCTGAAATAATCGTGCCGGGGGAAGGAGAGAAAGCTTCTTGAATCGGTCACCATGCCGATAAACCTGCTCAACAGCCCCCCGTTGGACAGGGCGTTCAGATGCGCGATAATGCCATCCTTCGTATCGTTGAACCACCAGGCCGGTCCGAACTGGACCTTGCCCGGTACCGAGCTGTCCTGGAAGCTTCCCGCAATGGACACGAAGAGATCGTTGTCACGGGGATTTATGGTGAAGAGCACGGTTTTCGGCAGGATGTTGCCATGCTCGAGCCGATCGAGAAAGGTGACGACCTGCTGTGCATGAGGCCAGTCACCCATGGAATCGAAACCGCTGTCCGGACCCAGCCAGTTGAAGAACCGCGTGTTATTGTTCCGGTGTGCCCCCAGATGGAGCATCTGAACCCAGCTCCTTCGACTGTCCATCCATGCAAAATGGGCAAGCATGCAGGTCTTAAACTTGCGCACCGAACAGTCCCCGGGGGCCTCCCCCCTTATCACCTTCCTGAAAATGGACTTGATCTCGCTTTCTGTGTATGATTCGGTGTATACTGTATCGAGACCATGATCCGATGCCCTGCAGCCTGCATCGTGGAATTCGTCGTGCCGTTTCTGAAGAGCCTGAATGAAGGTATCGAACCCGCCTATCTCGATTCCTGAAACAGACTCGAGTTTCGAAACCCACGCCTTGAATGTATCAGGGTCCTCTATACCAAGTGATTTGTCAGGTCTGAAGGTCGGTAAAACCGCAATCGTAAAGTCCTTCTCTTCACGAAGCCTCAGGTGATACTCGAGGCTGTCGGTGGGGTCATCGGTGGTGCAGAGCACCCTGACGTTCATCCCCTTGAGCAGTGACCGGGGCCTGCACGCTTCCTTCTTCAGCTGCTCATTGCACACTCTGTATAACTCCTCTGCGGAATCCCTGTCCAGAAGCACATCGCCCGTCCCGAAATAGTGCCTGAGCTCCATATGCGTCCAGTGATAGAGAGGATTTCTGATTGCACGGGGCACTGTCTCGGCCCACGCCAGAAACTTTTCCCTGTCCGGTGCGTCGCCCGTAATGAAACGCTCGTCGACACCGTTTGCCCGCATCGCACGCCACTTGTAATGGTCGGGTGCAAGCCACGCTTCGGTAATGGAGCTGTATGGCCGGTTCTCCGCGATCTCGCGTATGGGCAGATGTGAGTGATAATCGAAGATGGGCTGGGGAGCGGCATGCTCCCGGTACAGCCGCAGGGCGTATTTGCTGTGGAGAAGAAAGGAGTCGTTGAGAAACTTCACAGGCATGCCCCGCCGTATAGCTCGGCACTCTCCCTGTTGGCCATGAGAGAGGTCACATGAGCATGATGTACCAGCCCAGCCTCCTCAGCTGCTGAAGCTTCCTCCACATTGTTCACAAATACTTCGCTCAGTTGTCTCTTGCCCTTCAGCTGCAGTAGATCATAGGCTATTAACTTTTTCTTGGTCATATGTTGCCTCTCATTATTCGGATACAAGACGGTGCAGCATCTCACCCGCATCATCGACGAAGAGAATGCCCTCCTCTTCGCGGTTTCGGTAGGAATCGATGTCTAATTCTTCGGGGTTCACGTATCCGAGGTTTACACTGTGGCACAGCTCCTCGGGAATCGAGGTCGCAAGGATCACCTCGATTCTTGGCCGCTCAATACCATTCTCAAAGGTCCCGAGACCCCGTACATGTGTGGAGTGGGCGATCACACCTCTCGGAACGTCTCTGAACTGGTCCATTCTTGACAGGAAGTAATCCCGGACATGATACCCGATATGTTCGATGTGAGCCCCCCACGTATGCGACAGGATCCGTACATGCTTCCCGTATATAATAAGCCTCCCGCCTTCTGCCACAACCGGTTCGAGTTTATACATAACCTTGCCTGCTGTCCACAGCTCGTCGTAGAGAGCAGCAGCCCTGCCGAGTACGGTGTGAAAGGGATTCTTCTTCCGTACAATGTGGATCTGCGCTGAAAGTTTGGCGGCTTCCGACCACGCATATTCGGGATCTCCAACCCACAACCCGTGGATCCCATTCTCATGGTTCACCACCATGGCAGCACAGTATCGCTGCACGGGCACGAGAGAGGCTGCAGCTTCAATAAGGGTTCGAACAGGGTTGTGCTTCATGCCAATGACATTCCAGCACGTGATAACCGCTCCCAGCCAGTGAAAGAAGTGAAGAAAGTCGCCCCCCGATATTCCCGGAAAGAGGTACTTGTTCCCGCCGGAAAACCCTGCCACTTCATGGGGAAAAACAGGCCCGAGAATGATCAGAAGATCGTAGTCGAATATCCGGCGGTTGATATCAACATCGACTGCCTCGCTGAGGAGGCCGCCGGTGAGCTCCTCTATCTCCGATGCCTCGAATCTCCCGATCTTCTGCAGTGTTCCGGGCATATCCCATCGGTGGTTCAGAAATGCCGAATCATGAAAAACCCTTCCCCGCTCCTCCTCCGTGATGCCGTACAGGCCAAGGATTTCCTCATCGCTGAGGGGACGGTGTGTGCCCAGGGCGACCATGAAATCGAGTCGCTCTGTGCGCCCTCCCATTAATCCGTGCAGTTCTCTGACCATCACGGGAAGCGGTGCGGTCCGCGTGCCGTCGGGGGTGAGAACGAGCACCTTTTTTCCGCGGTACAGTTCGGGGGAAAATCCCCGGACCAGTATCTCTTGTATTTCACCACGGCCTAAAACATTCTCCGTGCTTCCGCTGCCTGTGACCATTGACCTTGCACCTGTTATATGTTATGTACGAGATATCCTCCGTCAACGGGAATGGTGACGCCGGTGACAAAGCCAGAGGCCCTGTTGCTTGCCAGGTACAGCACGGCGCCTGCAAGCTCATCCGCATTACCAAACCGCCCGAAGGGTGTGTGTTCGATGACGGCCCTTCCCCTCTCCGTCAGCTCTTCAGTCTCCTCATCGACAAGAAGCGCTCTGTTCTGTTTTCCGAGGAAAAATCCCGGCGCAATGGCATTGACTCGTATACCGTGGGGGGCAAACTCCTTTGCGCACGCCATGGTGAGATTCAGTACACCGGCCTTAGCAGCATTGTAGGCCCACACCCCCGACAGAGGTATATACGAGGACATTGACGCTATATTGATAATGGAACCTTCGATGTGCATCTCTATCCACCGGGCGGCGAAGACCTTTGTGGGAACAAGCAGGCCTGCAGTCAGGTTCAGCCGCAGTACGTTTTCAAACAGGTCGACATCCGCATCGACGAAATTCGATTTGCCCCTGTTTCCGCCCACACCGTTGATGAGAACCCCGGGCATGCCGTGTTTTCGTTCGGTCAGAGACAATGCCCGTGACACGCCATCCTCATCCGCGGTATCGACCACAGTTGTGTGCAGATTTTCGTCACTTTCGGTATGGGGCGTCAACCTCTTCACTGCAGCGTCGAGCGATTCCTGACCCCGTCCCCACAGTGAAAGAGAGGCGCCGGCAGCTATCAGTGCCTCCGCAAGCGTACCGGCGAGAACCCCGCCGCCACCTGTAATCACTACCAGTTTCCCCTTTAACGAAAACATCTGGTCAAGATATTCCATATTCCGCTCCTCTGATGCTGGTAAGAGTATATCACGCATACTGCATGAAAGGAAAATCCTTGTCGAAAGAAGGCTACCGGTATACCCTTCTGATTGAAATCCATATGATAGATCCCTAGGGGAGGCTTCGTCGTTCATTCATGAAGGGACATGACCACATTATAGCACTTGATATCGGTACCACAAGCACCAAGGGGCTGCTCCACTCGATCGGGCGCGGCAACATCGCAACCTGCGCACGGGAATACAAGACATACTTTCCTGGTCCCGGCATGGCGGAACAGGACCCCGAGGAAGTCCTCGATGCCGTGTTGGAGGTGGTAAAGGAGCTCGTACACCTTAACAGTGTCGATCCGGCAAGGGTTTTGGCGCTCGTCTTCGGCGGTATTCTTCACAGTCTCCTACCCATTGACCGGAGCGGCACATGCATGACCCGGGCAATGATATGGTCGGATATGCGCGCTCGTGAACAGTGCACCCGTCTTCGGGAACAGCTCGACCTTGCGGATGTCCACAGACGGACGGGCTGCTCGATACACCCGCTCTACCTTGCCCCCCGCCTGCTCTGGCTCAGGGAGAAGGCGCCGCATATCTTCAATGAAGCTACTCGCTTCATCTCCATCAAGGAATACGTACTGCACAGGCTCTTCGGTGAATACGTGGTAGACCGGTCTATCGCATCGGGCACCGGGCTTCTGAACAGCCTGAACCTGGATTGGGACCGCGACCTCCTTCTCAGTGCGGGTATCGCACGGGACAGGCTCTCGGAGGTCGTCGATACAGATCACCGGCTGACGCTCAAGGGAAATCTTGCGGAGCGCATGGGGCTTCGTGCTGGTACGGCAGGCATCATAGGCGGTTCGGATGGGCCTCTGGCTCACCTGGGAAGTGTCGGGACCGACCCTTCGCGTATGAGCCTGACAATCGGTACAAGCGCCGCACTGAGGAAAGCTGTTCCGAAGCCAACCATCATCCCGGGCACAGAGGCGTGGTGCTACTACCTGACGGAGAATACCTGGGTCCTGGGTGGTGTCGTGCATGACGCCGGAAACCTGTTTCAGTGGTTTTCCGATCGATTCCTACAGGAGGATTCGGGCGAGGGAGTGTTCGACATACTCGAACGGTCACAACGGGAGCTGCAACCGGGTGCAGAAGGCCTATTCTTTCTTCCCTTCATGAGCGGAGAGCGCAGTCCTTTTTACAACCCTTTTGCCAGTGCAGCGATGATAGGCATGACATTCAGCCACGGGAGAGAGCACATCATCCGTGCCATGGCTGAGGGGATCTCTTATCGAATATATTCGGTGTATAAAACACTCAACCCGGAACTGCGGGCCGACCTGGTCCTGACAGGGGGTATTTTGCGCTCCCCTGCCTGGATGCAGATAACGGCAGACTTTCTGGGGAAGAGACTGTACAGAGCGGAGCATTCCTATGCCTCGGCCTGGGGTGCTGCCCTGATCGCCATGCGTGCGCTCGGTATCATTGACTCGATGGAGAGGATCAACGAAATGTTGCGGCCTGTTCCCGCCGTGGAGTTCGACCCTGCCAGCCACGACGCCTATCGCAGGGTCCTTGCCGGATATGAGCAGTACTACAGGGAGCTTTTTCATAAGAGTTGACACTTCACGCTACCTGCCCGCCTGTGCTTCCTCAACGAAGGCGAGAATGTTCTCCCACGGAGTCTCGGGCTGAATCATATTGGACGGGCAGAGTATACAGCGGTTGTCCTTAGAGCAGAAATCCTTTAGCCGATCAACCTCACGCCTCACCTCATCGGGAGTACCAAAGGGGAATATACGCTGCGCACTTATGGAACCGCAGAGTATGATATCAGCACCATACAGTTCTCTGGCCTTTTCAAAATCCATGCATTCAGGCTGCACAGGGTGCAGTATGTGAAAACCAACCTCAATAATATCGGGGAGGATCTCACCGATATTCCCGCAGCTGTGGAGAAAGAAAATACTATCCGGATACTGCTGACGAACATCCCGTAAAATGGACTGCCAGTGGGGCTTTATGAACCTCCTCCACAAGTCCGGAGAGATCTGCATACCTGCCTGCATGCCCACGTCATCGTAGAAACAGAGCACATCGATACCAGCGGATGCGGTCCTGATGGCGAGCTTTCGAACAAAGGAGGCGACCTTGCCCGTCAGGGACTCTATCAGATGGGGATTGAGAATGAGGTCCTCCATGAAAGCCTGCATACCCCGCAGCCACCAGGACCACTCGTAGATGCTGCCTGCATACCCGAACACCGGATAGCCCCGTGCCTGGAATTCCGCGATCGATGCGGTGTTCTGCTCCCCCTTCAGCACCGGCTCAGGATGTGCGTCGATCTCAGCTGTTCCAGAGGCTGATGCGAGGGGCGAGAACATCTTCTCATAGGTAGCCTCCGCACCGCCAGCCCAGTGGCCGATGCCCCACTCATCGAAGATTGTATCATCAGGCAGCTCACCGTACAACTTCTCCGGCTCTTTACCACCATACGCTGCATGAAGAGAACAGGTGCGGAAATCATAGTTGAAATATTCAGCGGGGGTATCTTCACCTGTCTTTTCCTCAAACTGCCGCAGGATGGGCCCGGTCATGCCCGGGATAGCTCCGATATCCAGGGTAAAGGGAATCCACGAGGCAGGCCCACCCTGGGCCGCCTTGCGCAGATTTTCGCGAAAACTTAGTTCTTCTGCCATACCGCTCCTCCAGCATCATTATAGGCAGGACCTTGTAAAAATACATCACACAAAATCCGTAACAGCCACACTGACCTTGCAAAAGCATTACGTCCTTGCCTTGCATCGGTCTTTGGATTAACAATAATAATGAAGTAAAGAGGAGTGAGTGTATGAAATATCTGCGAATACCTGTGCTGATACTCTTTGTCCTGCTTCCAGCAGCACTCAATGCACAGTCAATTGAAGACAGGGTCACGGAATATTCCCTCCACAATGGATTCAAGGTACTGATGCTCGAACGTCACTCATCTCCCACAGTAGCGCTCTACATACTGTTCAAGGCGGGGGCAGTTGATGAAGCCCCGGATTCAGTCGGTATTGCACATCTCCTCGAGCACATGCTGTTCAAGGGAACAGAAACGATTGGCACAACGAACTACAGTCAGGAGAAGCGGCTGCTCAAAGAGATCGATCAGACAGGGACTGCCCTCGATCGTGAACGGGCAAGGGGGGACGGTGCAGATGAAGCCCGTGTGGCAGAGCTCGAAGGGAGGCTGCAGGAGCTTCAGGAAGAGGCGGGCCGGTTCATTGTCCGTAATGAGTATGAGGCCTGGTACACGAGACACGGGGCACAGGGCTTCAATGCGGCCACATCAAAGGATTACACCCTGTATATGGTGGAGCTTCCTTCAAACAAGATCGAGCTCTGGGCATTGCTCGAATCGGACCGTCTCAAGAATTATGTACTCAGGGATTTCTATACGGAGCGGCAGGCTGTATTGGAAGAGCGGAGATTGAGGGTAGATACCAATCCCTTCGGAATGCTGATGGAACGATTTCTCAGTACCGCATTCCAGGTACACCCCTACGGCGTATCCATCATTGGACTGCCCTCGGATATTAACCTACTGAATAAGGAAAAGGCCAACCGCTTCTATCAAGACCACTATACTCCGGAAAACGGTGTGATCATCCTGGTCGGTGATGTATACCCCGATGAGACAATCCCTCTGCTCGAGAAATACTTCGGGGACATTCCTGCACGAAAGCCGACCGAAACAGCTATTGCCAAGGAGCCGGCACAGCGCGGTGAACGCCGTATCGAGGTTGAGTTCGATGCGGAACCCTATGTGATGATCGGCTATCACAAGCCGACCATACCCCATAAAGACAACTATGTCTTCGATATGATCAGCGGTATTCTCTCCTTCGGGAGGACATCACGGCTGTACAAAAATATCGTGGAAAAGGGTATTGCCATATCGGCGTACAGCTACAACGGTCACCCGGGCGAGAGGCATGACAACCTCTTTATCTTTGCCGGGGCACCCCGCACACCGCACACCGCAGGGGATCTGGAGGACTCACTTTACGAGGAAATTGAGAGGCTGAAGCGTGAACCGGTTGAGCGCGAGGAGTTTGACCGTGTTCTGAACCTGGTTGATGCTTCATTTGTTCGGGCTCTCCAGTCAAACAGCGGCATGGCATACTGGCTCGCATCCTCCGAAGCAACCGCGGGCTCCTGGCGTTATATGCTTTCCTGGCGGGAACAGATACACAGGGTCCAGCCTGAGGACGTGATGCGTGTTGCACGAACCTATCTCTCCGAGGATAATCGAACGGTTGGTGTCATTGTCAAACCGGATAACAGGTAAAGAGCCGCGGGTAAAAGCGCTGATCCGAAACTTGAACATGAGGGAGGCTCTATATGAGGCCGAAAAAGATACTCCATGCACTGATACTATCCATTCTTCCCCTTCTTGGAGTGTTCACCTCTGCCGCTGCCACGACACCCGATGCGCTTCGATTTTCACCCCTTCGGTTCAATCCGCCGCAGCCGGAGAAACAGAAGCTGTCGAACGGTCTGGAGGTCTATCTTCTGGAGGACCACGAACTTCCCCTGATAACGGTGGATGTGCTCGTCAAATCAGGAACGCTGTACGAGCCGCAGGACAGGGTGGGTTTGTATCAGATCATGGCAGACCTGATGCGAACAGGCGGAACCACCACCCGGTCCCCTCAAAAAGTCGATGAAGAGCTGGAAAGCATGGCGGCCGACGTGGATATCACCATAGGACGAGAATATGGTATCGCGACCCTTGATGTGCTCACCGAGGACATTGAGCAGGGGCTGGAAATATTTGCGGATATTCTGAAAACCCCCGGATTCGAACAGGGCCGTATCGATTTGCGTAAGAAACAGGAGCTGGAGGGTATTCGAAGGAGAAACGACGACCCCTTCGATATTGTCATCAGGTTCTTTCCAGCCTATCTGTACGGCAGGGAACATCCACTCGGCTCCTATGCCGAGGCAGCCGGGATTCAAAACATCACTGTCGCCGACCTGCTCAGGGCCCACGCCGCTCTTTTCAATCCCGACAACCTGGTACTTGCCGTTACCGGTGATTTTGATGAGGACCGGATCATTCCGCTCCTGGAGCGTCACTTCACTGACTGGAAGAGCCGTCATATACGGCAACCTGACCTTCCCGAACCAGACATTTACAGCGGAAAGCCGCTTGTACTCTTCATTCAGAAGGACCTCAACCAG
>JAGLSF010000054.1 GCA_023136305.1 Spirochaetota bacterium | reverse complement strand
GATCTCCTAGAGGTTGAAGTGATAGTGAACGATATCACCGTCAGCAATGATATAATCCTTCCCCTCTGAACGAAGCCTGCCGCTCTCCTTCACTCCATGCACTGAACCTGCATCCATCAGGTCGTCGTACCTGTATACGTCAGCCCTGATGAAACCACGTTCAAAATCTGTGTGTATCTTACCGGCGGCGTGAAGTGCCGTTGTCCCCCGCCTGAGTGTCCATGCCTGAAGCTGTGTCGCAGCGGTGTAGTAGGTGATCAGATCGAGAAGGGTGTGGGAGGCATGTATCAACCGGTCAAGGCCCGACTTTTCAATGCCCATTCCCTGCAGGAACTCCCGCTTCTCTTCGGAGGGAAGCTCTGATATCTCCTCCTCAAGCTTACCGATGATGCTGATACATGCGGAGTTTTCCTCCCCTGCATAGCTTTCGAGTTTCTTTACCCGGTCCTGATAACTGTTCTCCTCGTCGATGTTTGCGCAGTACAGTACCGGTTTATAGGTGATGAGGCCATATTCTCTGAGAAGGTTTTGTGCATCCTGAGCCAGTTCAAGCGTTTTGAGCGACTGTCCTCCGTTCAGATGTTCCAAACAGCCTTCAATAACTGAGATCCTTGCCTTTGCATCCGTGTCCCCCGAACGGGCCGTGTTTATCTGTTTGCCATGCGCCTTTTCCAGTATCTCGAGATCGGCAAGCATCAGTTCGGTGCGTACAATTTCAACATCTCCGAGGGGATCCACTTCACCGGAAATATGAACCACATCTGACGCCTGAAAACAGCGCACCACATGTACGATTGCTTCAACATCACGAATATGACCCAGAAATTTATTGCCCAGACCCTCTCCCTTTGAAGCACCCCGCACAAGTCCTGCAACGTCGATGAACTCGATTCTCGTCTGAATGGGATTTTCCTTTTTGAGAACATCCGCTATGCTGAAGAGCCTTTCATCCGGAACAGGTACGATCCCCCGGTTGGGTTCGATTGTGCAGAAGGGGTAATTGGCCATTTCGGCCTCTGCAGATGAAAGTGCGTTAAATATTGTCGATTTACCGACGTTGGGGAGCCCGATTATGCCACAGTTGAAGCCCACGATGTACTCCAGGATCATACATAGCCTGCAGGAATTGCACCATTCATTGTGCAGATTCATGACAGAAATGTCAAATAATTTTCATTCAATGTGCGTAATACAACTGTCGGGGGGTCAGGAGCCGATTCTCCTCAACTCTCGCCCAATTCGAGGGCATATGCCTTTGCCTCGAAGAGCAAACGCTCGGAGAATTCCTGATCATGGTAGTAGAAACGGTCGAGGGTATCCTGCAGCACCCTGAGAAGGTTTTTCGATTCCTTTTTAAACTTCTCGGGATTGTTTGTATATCTTTTCAGGTCGACGAGTATTTCACGTACTCCTTTTTCTAGTGTCTCAGACTTCTCACTAGAATGGAGAGCCTGCTTGTATTCACGGTAAATACGGGTCATTACTTCATCATGAATGTCTGCCATAGGATTACTTTCCCGTTCTCAAGTAGATTTCTTCCACCATAATGAGTATATCACTAGCTTCGGAATTTTCCTTGTTTTGTTCATATCATACGAATACCTTTTATGAAAGTATTTAAAGGACAACTGCCCTGGCGGCTTCACCCCGCATTGAAGAGAAAGACCCCGAAACAGTTCTTCGGGCCACCGGTATGTTCAGCATAGAAGAAGTGGAGAAACAGTTAATATTCCTCAAATCACAACTCACCCTTTTGTATCCTAAGTATCATAAACTAATCTCGAATGGAGGCAAAGCAATTGTTACCCGCATGGTGAAGCATGCTGTTCCCGACAGAAAGAGGTTGCTCAATGAAAAGCGGTACGCTATCCATGGTCGATAAGAAAAATTTGGGGGAAGTATTTCAAAAGCATGACTTTACGGACTTTAAATGGATCGAACCGTACCAGCGCGTGGTCTCCCGGATGTCAATGGATGCTTTCTCAACCGTGGGAAAACTAGGATATCCCATTGAAGTTTTATCATACTGCGCACAGACCATGAACCGTTATGCGTTTCTATTCATTGATTGATCAGAATTACATTGAATATGGAGGGTTGAATGAAACTTTATCATGAAGAGGATTTGCGTGAAGACCAAGTCATCGAAGTGGCAAAGAAGATGATGATTGCCGCACGCACGGCACCCAAGGGGCGGGGGAAAGACGACACCGTGATTGCTCTGGTGAAACGTGACGGCATCAAGGAGATATCCGACAGAATTAAGGATATGGTTGTGCGTGACAATCTCAAGCCATACTTTCTTCGCGATGCCGATAATATACTGGCATCGCCGGTCATGCTGCTGCTGGGTACAAAGATCAGTGCAATGGGAGTGCACCCCTGCGGCATGTGCGGATTCGAGAACTGCGATGAAAAGAACAAACACCCCGATCATCCATGCGCCTTCAATACCGGTGACCTGGGCATAGCGGTCGGTTCCGCGGCAAGCGTGGCCATGGACCATCGGGTGGACAACCGGATCATGTACACGGTGGGGCAGGCGGTGCTGGAAATGGGTATGCTTGGAAAGGACGTGAAGGTTGCGTACGGTATCCCGCTCAGTGTTTCCTCGAAGAACCCATTTTTTGACAGGAAATAATGTATACTGCGGTTGCCACTTGGGACGCATTGTTCGTACGTAATAGAGACGTAAGATACATATACCTTCGATGTATCATTATATCTTAAAAGGTGCTTCTTTAGAAGGTAGTACCTATGTGTGTGCCTATATATCTGTGTCCTTTCCAAATCCATTTGACATTTAATACGCGTAGCTTTAGAGTGAAAGTCACCAATCGACGTACCGCGAGTATATGGGCAAGGGGGCTACTGTGCAGGAAAAAATTGAAAAACCATCAGACAAACTTGGGGTGATGCTTACACTCAATAAAACCCTTTCGGATGATCAGCTCAAAAACGCACTGCAGACCCAGGAAGAGTACAGACAGGTGTCGGTACCTTCCCGTCTCGGCGAGGTACTTGTTGTATCAAAGACCGTGCCGGCCACCGTTATTTCAAAAACACTGCACAGACAGCGGGACCTGCAGATCAGATCGAACACGATCGGTCAGCTGCTGCTCGAGCTCGGGTATGTCACAAAGGAGCAGCTCAACGAAACGATGGAAACACACTTTGACATTCTCGCTCCTCTGGGCGAAATCCTGGTCGATCGCGGCATCTGCACCCAGGAGCAGATAAAGAGGGCCATCGACCTTCAAACCATGCGGCGCACTGCTTCCATCCGCCGCCCGCTTTCATCGAGCTTTGATCCCGTGAATGTCATGGAACTTCTTTCGGAGGAGTCCATCGACGACATCATTCAGTACAGGGACGGCTGCAGTTGTGACAAATGCCGGGCTAATGTACTGGCGATTGCGCTCAACGGCCTCGCACCACGCTACATCAGCGACATGGAAATCCTTGTAAACCAGCTGGACCGGTATCGCGAAGAGTTTGGAGCACTGGTCCAGGAACGACTGCACAAAGCCGTGGAACAGGTTAAAATGTATCCAAAACTGTCATGCAGGATCACTGAACGCCAGGAAGCTGGAGAGGGTCTGGGCAATACCATGGTGCGAATATCAAACCACCATATTCATCTGTCCAATCAGCATGTAGAACAACTCTTCGGTAGGGAGCACGCATTGACTAAGTGGAAAGACCTCATGCAGCCCGGGCAGTATGCCGCAAAGGAGACGGTGACACTGCACGGCCACAAGGGTTCTATTGAACGGGTGCGGATTCTTGGCCCGGCAAGGGCTGAATCACAGGTTGAGATATCCGGTACCGATCAGTTCAAGCTCGGTGTCTACGCCCCGGTTCGGGAATCCGGTCAGCTCGAGGATACACCCGGTATAGACATCGAAGGACCAGGGGGTCGAATCAGCCTCGAACGAGGGGTTATACGTGCATGGCGGCACATACACATGACTCCGGAAAACGGCACCCGTTTCAAGGTGAATAACCATGAACGGGTAAACGTTCGTCTCAAAGGAGACAGGGCAACCGTACTCGAAGATGTTCTTATCAGGATTACCAACACGTCAACACTGGAAATGCACATCGATACCGACGAGGCAAATGCTGCAGGTGTTGCGCAGGAATCCGCGGGAGAAATGCTCGCACGGGCATAAGCTCGAATCGAGCATAAGCTATATACGAGCTAAAGCTCGAGTTTCAGTTCTTCATGCCGGTAATGAGGCCGATAATGGTCCCGAATATGGTGAACAGTGAGGTCCCCCCGCCCAACACGGGCAAGGAATTTATGTGCTGCCCCTTACCTCAAAATGAGAAGCACGCGACAGAACATCAACAGGATTATTGGGTTTCGCAGATCTAGAATGATTCGAGGACATTGAAATAAAAGGCCGTTTCTCTTCCATTGTATGCCAGGTCGATTCGGAAATTCACATGATTCTCCTCATCCAGGAGAATACGGAGCCCGACACCGGCTGTTGCTCTGAGGTCTACAAAGCTATACAGTGTAGGAATGTCAGGTCCAACCTTGCCAATACTGCCGAACACAGCACCCCCGAGCCTCCAAAACAGAGGAAAGCGATACTCGCTCTGCAATGCGGTGTAGTTCATATCCCTGTAACGCCCTTCATAGTAGCCGCGCATCATGTACTGGCCTCCGAGCTTGGGCAGAAACTGAAATGGCACAGTGCCCGTACGAAGCTGCAGTATATACTGGAAGGCAAGTACATGACTCTCAAACAGTGAAAAGAAGTGCCTGTAGTCCAGATCCATCTGGACAAAATCTTCCCTGCTTCCTATGAGATGGCTGGCAGCCAGGAAGCCCACATCAACCAGATACCCTCTCCGGGAATAGAATGAGCTGTCACGTTTATCCAGTGTAAAACGGGCCCCAAGAGCCGACACGAGAGTACCATCACTCCCGGTGATACTCCCCTCATCAAGCAATCCCCCTTCCTCAACTTCCTTCATCACAATGTTGGAAAACCCGTACTCAGGTCCCAGATATATGGAAGGGGACAGCCTCCACTGATACCCGATAATGAAGGCGAGTTCCCCTGGAGTGAAGTCCTCCTCAGCACTGTCAGGGGTGTCGGGACCGATACCCCAGAACTTATCGGGAAACTTCATGCCTACGGCCTGCACACTCAGATTATTTCCGCTTCGCATGAAATACTTGTTCATCGACAGGGCTAGGAGAATCTGGTTTTTTGTAGTGTAAAAGGCGATTGCATTGATCGTGTCGGGTGCCTGTACGACAGCATCTGCCATTGGGGCAACAAAGTAAAGCGCAGCAGCACCGAGGCCAAGGCCGGTTTCAGGTGAGTAGAACACCACGGGAAATGGTATGAGCCTTCTCTGCCTCTTTCCGTGGTCACTCCCCTCAGTACCCGACTCTGCCAGACTGATTCCCGAAATCAGGAACAACAGAGCAAACAGGAGAATGCACACATGCGCTTTTCTCAATGTTTCCCTCCACATTGGAGCTCTTGAATAATTTGGCACACTTCTTCATCAATAACCAGTACACTAAAAGTTCAGTTGATTCGGAAGGTTTTGAACTGTCCCTTTGTATTTAAACAGATGTTCTATGCAAGTATGATACCCATCTTGAGGATTGATTATGCTCTTGTCAACAGATACTTTATCTGGGCAATGCCTTCAGTGGGTTGAATGTGTTTCAGTGTCAAAAGAAAATAATGAGGAGTATGCATGAACACCCAATACTTCATCGATCTGGAAAACCAGTTTGGTGCTCGGAACTACTTGCCTCTCGATGTAGTGATAACGCGCGGAAAGGGCATTTGGCTCTGGGATGTGGAAGGGAATAAATTTATGGACTGCCTTTCCGCCTATTCAGCAGTAAATCAGGGACACTGCCATCCTAAAATTATGCAGGCACTGGTTGACCAGGCAGCAAAACTGGCTCTCACATCCCGGGCTTTTCGTAACGAACAGCTCGGGCACTTTTATGAGGAACTCTGTGAACTAACCCATTCACACATGGCTTTACCCATGAACAGCGGCGCCGAAGCCGTGGAGACCATGATCAAAGCGGTCCGCAAGTGGGGATACAAGATCAAGGGCGTGCCCCGTGATAAAGCTGAAATCATAGTATGTGAGAATAATTTCCACGGGAGAACAATCACTCTTGTCGGCTTCAGCAGTGAGGGATCCTATCGGAATGGATTTGGCCCCTTTACGCCGGGTTTTAAAATTGTACCATTCGGAGATGTGGAGGCCCTGAAAAAGTCAATAACACCGAACACAGTCGGTTTTCTGGTTGAACCAATTCAGGGGGAAGGAGGTGTTGTGATACCTCCAGCCGGATATCTGAAACAGGCCAGGGAGCTCTGTGACAGGCATAACATTGTCCTGATGCTCGACGAAATACAGACAGGACTGGGACGAACCGGAAAGCTTCTGGCCGGGGAACATGAAGGCATCGAGGCTGATGTGACTGTTATCGGCAAGGCCCTCTCGGGGGGCTTCTATCCTGTCTCCGCAGTGCTGTCTAACAGAGAAGTACTGGGTACCTTTACGCCGGGTGACCACGGCAGCACCTTTGGCGGCAACCCCATTGCCTGCGCAGTGGCACGCCAGGCGCTCAAAGTCATAGTGGAGGAACATATGGTTGAAAACGCTGCGGCCATGGGTGAGTATTTCATGGGTCAATTAAAAAAAATAGAGAGTCCCTGGATCAGGGAAGTACGTGGAAAGGGCCTGATGATCGGTGTCGAACTGATACCCGAAGCAGGTGGGGCGCGACACTACTGTGAAAGACTCTTGGAAAAGGGGTTGTTGTGCAAGGAAACGCATGAGAACGTAATCCGTTTCGCGCCGCCTCTGGTGATACAGAGGGATGAAATCGACTGGGCCCTGGAAAGAATCGAATCTGTTTTGAAGGAAAGATAAACCCTATCCTGATAACCACCTAATGCATCCTGGCTTTCAACCGATGCATGAGGGCCTGCTTCAGTGTTGGATCACCATGGTCCTTGTATTCGTAACGGACGCGAATGGCAGGTTTGTCAATGGAGAGGATACGGGTGAGCTGTATGGGGGTTGCAAACAGAACAAGATCACACGGCACATTGTTGATGGTTCGTTCCAACTCCTGAATTTGCTGTCTGCTGTAGCCCATGGCCGGGAGGACATGGCCGATGTGCGGGTATCCTTTGTAGGTTTCTCCGATTGTTCCCACTGCATAGGGCCTGGGGTCAATAATCTCCGCTGCCCGATGCTTTTTTGCTGCAATGACACCGGCACCAAAAGACATTTCTCCGTGTGTAAGCGTGGGACCATCCTCTACCACAAGAACGCGCTTTGACTGGATGAGCTCGGGCTGATTCACGATTACAGATGATTCTGCCAGCACAATTTCAGCATCAGGTGCATGTTTTGTTATGTTTTCGCAAACCTGCTCCACTTTGGCCTGTGGAGCAGAATCCACCTTGTTGATGACGGCAATATCTGCCATGATCATGTTGGTCTCTCCAGGGTAGTAGAGTAATTCGTGGCCGGCCCGGTGTGGATCAAAAAGGACGATGCTTACATCCGGATGATAGAAGGGAGTGTCATTGTTACCTCCGTCCCAGACAATGACGTCCGCTTCCTTCTCCGCCTCAGTCAGAATCCTGCCGTAATCGATGCCGGCATACACCACTATGCCCTGATTGACGAGGGGTTCATATTCTTCTCTCTCCTCTATGGTGCACTCATGTTTCTTAAAATCTTCATACGTCGAAAACCGCTGTACTGCCTGCGCTCTGAGGTCTCCGTACGGCATTGGATGACGAATGGCGACGACCTTTTTCCCACTGTCCTTGATGATTTCACATACTTTACGGGTGGTCTGAGATTTTCCGCACCCCGTCCTCACCGCACAAACCGAAACAATCGGTTTTTGTGATTTTAGCATCGTGTATGTTGCACCCATAAGAATGAAATCTGCACCTTCTGCTATCGCAAGGGAAGCCTTGTGCATCACCTCTATATGAGGAACATCACTGTATGAAAAGGCAACAAGATCTATCCGATGTTTACGTATCAGTTCCACCAGGCTGTCTTCATGATGGATAGGGATGCCCTTTGGATAGGATTTACCGGCCAGTTCCGGCGGATAGAGGCGTCCTTCAATGTCCGGGATCTGAGCAGCTGTAAAAGCTACCACTTCGTAACGAGGATTGTCTCTGAAATAGACATTGAAATTGTGAAAATCCCGCCCAGCAGCCCCCATGATAATGACTTTTTCAACCATGATTCCAAGACTACCCTACACATTCATTCTTGGCAATTAGTTTACATTGACTCCTTGTTACCCAAAACACCCCCATCGCGATCTCGTTTCCGTGCCAGTACGTGTATACCTTTGATGAATGAGAGATACTTCGGAGCACTCATGGTAAGGACTCAAATACAAGTTTAAGGGTTGGTTCTCGCAGTTCCTTTATTGCCCCTCAATGCGGTACGTCTCGAATATCGTGGTCGCCTGCTCCTGGTTTTCACTCCCCAGATGAATATGACCACCATGATATAGGATGCATACACCGTAACCTCGAGGAGAGATGGATTCCCGTTATACCCAAAGAGCCCCTTCAGGATACTACCGATGTACCCATTTTCATGCAGCAGAGGGTAGCTGCCGTCCTGCCCGACCGCAGGATTGATATCCCACACATGTTCGATAAAAACCGGAATGATGCCTGCTTCCTGAAGTTCATGGACGCCGTGTGCAGCAAGTCCTGCTGCAAAAAGGATGAGAAGTATACTTGTAAATGTAAACACCTTTTTTACACTGATTTTTACCGAGCCAAGGAAAAGGAAGTAACCAAGAACAATTGCTGTTGCCATTCCCAGAAGTGCTCCAAGAAGGGTGTTCTCCGCAGTTGTGAAACGGAGGGCAGCGAGGAAAATTACTGATTCAACTCCCTCCCGTAGGATGGAAATGAAAACAAGGAAGAATACGCCAGCTCCGAAAGTCCCGGAGACCCTCTTTGAGACCTGCTTCTCAATATTCTTGGCAATATTGTACTGATTCATCATCCAGAATATCATGGTGGTGATGAGAAGAGCCCCAACTATCATGGTAACGCCTTCGAATAGGGCTTCGGTTTTACCACTAAACCCTTGGGAGAATCGGTTAAAGAGAAATGCGGCTAATAGACTTGCAGCTATACCCGCTGCGCTGCCCCCCGCAACCTGTATTAGATACTTTCTCTGTTTCGTCCTCACGAGGAAGCTGGATATAATCCCGATAATAAGGGCGGCCTCAAGGGTTTCACGGAGCATTATCACAAATGCAGCTATCATGGAAAGATCTCCATATTATATATATCTTATATTTTTTATAAGATAATAAACAATGGCAGTGTTAGCAAGAAACATCGTTTGTTTTGGTATATAAAGGAAAAATCTTGATGGTAATGTATCATTTATATTTTCTTCTTATCACATTCATATTTAGCTATATCAAAAGGTACAGTTTGGTAAGCTGGCGTGTGTGTGGGTCTTAAAATTCTACTGTAGCAGGGTATGGATCATATCAACGTTTCCAGAATTTTGGTGAGAAGAGAACAAGTACGGTGTAGATTTCCAGCCTGCCCGCCATCATGATAAAGCTGAGATACCACTTGATATAGTCTGTATAAAAGGCGTAATTACCGGTTGAAAATAATGCCTCCTCTATAGAATAAGCCATCTGCGATGTTCCTAAGA
>JAGLSF010000053.1 GCA_023136305.1 Spirochaetota bacterium | reverse complement strand
AGCCGGCTTTTCCGTCATATCAGCACCCTCAGCTTTCACAGCGGTTACAGCAGGCTGTTCCGGTGAGGCTTCATCTTCAAATAAATCGGATATTTCTCTGTCAATTTCATGTATTACATTTTGCTTTTCCTTCTCATCAGACATGGCAGTGGCTCCTCTCCAAAAGTGAAGCTGACCGGATACATTGTATCTAATAGAAAGTGTTAATAATAGTATAGCAATTGCACATATTCCTATCAATGCAATTGCATCGATAATTTCCTTACCCGGCCATACACGATACAGTGAAACAACTGCGAGATCTTCCTCAATTCCACTCAGTATCTGTGCAGTTATGATTTTATTGGTCACCATGAAAAAATCCCCTGTATCAGGTTCTTCGAGGTGACGATACACCATATCTGGCAGCTCCCATGGTCTGCCATGGAGGAATACAACTCCCTCCTGAATGGGGTCGTAAAGCAGTACAAACCGGGGCTTTCGCTGCATGTGAAGGATAAAATCGGAGAAACGATTGGTATTGATGAGAGTATCAAGGAATATTCCTTTCTCCACGCTCCTGTACACGAAGTGGAGGACATTCTCCTCGATATGGTATCCTGCATCTGCACTATGAAGCGGTGTAAAAGGTTCTCCGAGGGCAATGCCGAACCCCTGCGTGTTTAGATAGGCACCGCGAATAAGACCCTGCTCGATGAGCCGTGTGAGCCACCCTTGATCAGCAATGAGGAATGAGCTCAGCTCGAAGGCCGTATCTTTGAGAAAGAGTGTCACTGCAAACGCAGATTTGTCATACCTGCGCTGTCCCTCATGTACGAGGATCCTGCTGATAAAGGCAGCTCCTTTTCCAAGTGTGGTCGGAGTAACCAAGACATTGGAGAAAAACAGGACAATACCCATCACAGTTGTGGTTATATACTTAACTACATGTATCACGTGAAGTTACTCTCACCCTAATGACCCTTATTATACTATTGTCGGAATATTATTAGTAAAACAAAACCCCCAATACCGTGCATACAGTTGCTTTACCGCCCTCATGGACACTGGTGAAAAGAACTACGGAAGGGCTAATTCATTCTCTTAAGTATTCCTGTAAGTATACCGAAAATAGGGGTGTCGGTACAATTTATAGTTCCCCTCCCAGTTACTATTTTATTGTGTCCGACAAAGACTAGCGCTATGCTAGTCTTTTTTTATGGCGTGACTGCGAGGTCCCCCAGCTTTCCTGTCGCACATTGCGTACATTTCTATTGACCTTGACTTTTAGAACCATCCCTGTTACGTTGATGCTAGATCTCCGCCCCTGTGACCCCGATCTCAATAAACTACAATGAAGCGTCTGAATAAACTCGAAAAAGGCCTCATTTTCATACTGCTCTTCCTCTCCGTGGTTCTCGGGATAGGCATGGGCATAGTTATCGCATTCTTTGACGATACAACCGATATATCGAGCCTCGAGGACTTCAGGCCGGAAATACCTTCCAAAATCTACGACCGGAATGGTGAGCTGATCAGCGAATTGTTCACGGTCAAACGGGAACTTGTCAATTTTGAGGACCTTCCGGAAAACCTGATCAGTGCGGTCCTTGCCATTGAGGACAGTGCCTTCTACGCCCATCGTGGTATTCACCTCAAGCGGGTGTTCGGGGCACTCATGGCAAATATCAGATCAGGAAAGATTGAACAGGGGGCGAGCACCATTACCATGCAGCTCGCACGCACGCTGTTCACCGGCAGGGAGAAGACCTATTCGCGAAAGATAAAAGAGATCTGGCTTGCACTGAAAATCGAGAAAAAATATTCAAAGAACGAAATTCTGACTCTCTACTTCAATCAAATCTATTTCGGGCATGGTGCCTATGGCATTCAAGCTGCATCGCAGTTCTACTTCAACAAGCCCATATCCGAACTGACCCTTGCAGAGTGTGCTCTACTCGCCGGTCTGCCGCAGTCACCGAATCGGCTCTCACCGCTGCGAAACCCCCGGCTCGCTCGCAAGCGTCAGGAGCTCGTACTCGAGAGTATGATAGAACAGCATATGGTCGCCCCTGAAGACGCATATGAATCATTTCAGGACTTCTGGGTTAGCTTCAGGCTTCAGATGCGCTCCCCATCCCAGTCAGTCTTCAAACTGCAGGAAAACCGGGCGCCTCATTTCGTGGAATATGTGCGGCAGAAACTGGAACGACTGTATGGCTCAGACAGAATTTATACAGATGGTCTGAAGGTGTACACCTCGCTCGATCTGACACAGCAGGGGTACGCCGAAACATATCTACTGGAGGGGCTTGACCGACAAAACGAGATCTATACACAAACCACGAATATTGTAAGTGACACCATTGACAAACGTTTCATAGATTCACTCGACATGCTCTCCCTCCTGTTTAACCTTGAGAAGGTCAATATCGGGTCTCACAAAAATGAAGAAAGAATCCTGACCTATTTGGGTGAGAACATGATAGCACCCCTCGATATGCTCTCCTTCATGTTCGGTACAAATGACATAAAACGTATCATCGATGGATCCTATCTCATCGACGAAAGTGCCGGTGAGTTTCAAAAGGTTGAAGGGGCCATCATTGCCATTGAGCCGAAGACCGGGTACATAACCGCCATGGTCGGGGGTAGTACCTTTTCCGAAGACAATCAGATCAACCGTGCGGTACAGATCAGACGGCAAACAGGTTCGGGATTCAAGCCCTATATTTACTCGGCCGCCATCGATACGGGATTGTTTACGCCGGCATCCATCATCGTGGACAGTCCTGTCATCTTCTATGACGGCGAACAAGAGTGGATACCTGACAATTACAGCGGAACCTACAAGGGAAAGCTCAGGCTGCGTGAAGCGCTTCGCCGTTCAGTAAACGTGGTTACTGCCAAGATCGTGGATCGGCTCGGTGTCGATACGGTCGTCAGATACTCCTCGGGGATTCTGGGTATCACGGATCCGGATGAGATAGAGGAGAGATTCCCCCGGGTCTACTCCATAGCGCTCGGAGTGGTCGAACTTTCACCCTACGAGCAGGCCAAGGGGTTCTGTACCTTTGCCAATTGGGGAAGGGAAGTAAGCCCGATTGCTGTGCTCTATGTGCTCGACAGGGACGGAAACCTCATTGACAACTTTGAGGCCGAGCTAAGACAGGAGGAGATGCGAGAGGGACAGAGACAGATACTTACTGAGCAGACAAATTACATCATTACCGATATGCTGCGTGATGTTCTCCGTCCGGGCGGAACAGGGTACAGGGCTGCAACCAATTATGAGTTTGACAGGCCGGCAGCAGGCAAAACGGGGACCACCCAGAATTGGAAGGATGCCTGGTTTACAGGTTTCACTCCGGACCTGGTGGCATCGGTCTGGGTGGGGTTTGATCGAAACAGCATTTCACTGGGACGGGGGCAGGCTGGCAGTATCGTTGCTGCACCAATCTGGGCGCAGTTTATGCGTGACGCATTGCAGAACACGCCTGCAGGCTGGTTTTCAAGGCCCCAGGACGTGTATGTGATCACCATTGACAGAAAGACGGGACTCCTTCCCACCAAGGAGTGCGAGGACATTATGACGGAGTATTTTCTCGAAGGCACCATTCCCACCGAGTACAGCACCGAGTGCGGTGAGGGAAAAGGTGGCTACGAATCCTTTAACATAGACATCTTCAACCGGAAGGAGGATTCATCCGGTTTCTTTAGAAGCCCTTCGGGAGCAGATGAGCCCTTCGCTGAAGAATATGATTTTGATTTCGATCTGGGAATCGAGGAGGATGACCAATCCTACCCTGCTCCGTACACAGATCCCTATGAAAACGGGGAGGCAGATTCAGGGTACATTGAAAATGGCCCCGAAGTTGACAACAGTTCAGACAGCAGCCCTGATTTCGATTCGGACGAAGTGAGTGGCGACCTCGGATAGGATTTCATCATGCACCCAACTAAAAAACGGCCATTTCGCTTTATCCATACAGGTGCCTCAAAGGGCAGTATCAATATGGCCATGGACGAGGCCGTATTCATCGGACTCAGAGAAGGACACTCTACACCTGTCCTCAGGATCTACAGATGGCTCCCTGCCACCATATCGATCGGCTACTTTCAAAATGCAGGGGACATAGATTTTACGCGATGTCGTGAAGACGGTATTGGTGTAGTGCGACGGATGACCGGGGGAAGGGCCGTCCTGCACAATGAAGAGCTCACCTACAGCATGCTTTTCACGGAGGAGGATTTCCACCCCTTCAGGAAGAAGGAAATATTTTTCTTCATAGCCCGATGTCTCGTTGATTCGCTCCGGGCACTGGGAATCGAATCGAAGGTAGCGGAGAAGACCAGAGGAGACCTCAAATCGGCCAACTGCTTTGCTTCACCGGCGCAGTTTGAAATAGAGTCACTGGAGCAGGGAAAGCTTATCGGCAGTGCACAGGTGTTGAAGGAAGGGATAGTCCTCCAGCACGGTGCCATACCGCTAACCGGCTCCTACAGGGAAATATCGAAGTATCTTGCCTCTGATTCTGATTTCACGAAAAGTATCAGCTCACTGAATCAGGCCTCTGACTCCTCTGTCGACCGTACATCTCTTCTATCAGCCCTTAAAACCGGTTTCGGTAAACACCTACTCCTCGAGGACAGTCACCTCAACGGGTTTGAAAAGACTCTGACAGAGCAACTCTCACGAGACAAATACGGCACGGATGCATGGACGCTAAGAAAATAACTTATCTCAAATGACCAGGCACCTATAGACGGCAGAATTTCATTACGGAACGCCTTTCCCTGCCCCTGACAACATCATTTTCATCCTTATAGTACACGTTGTAGGGAACTGTCAGCAGCGGAGGTGTACTCCTTTTCATTTTAGCCATATTACAAAACAGTATATCGCTGAATTGGCTAGTTGTCTGAAGTGAGGAGGGACTCTGTTACTGTTCCTTTGTCTGGGCCTTGCGGCGATTCCTGACAATACGGAACATCTCATACAGATTCTTCACCACGATTCTGTCCTCGTAGATCTGTATCTTGCCCGTATCGGAGAAGGTTCCAAGCACCTCTTTCACCTTGACCACCTTCTCTCCGCACCAATGGGCGATCTCATCGACCTTTGTATCGAAGGTCACCGGGTTGGTTGATTTGGGGGATATATGCTGGTTCTCGGCGAGCATGAGAAATGCATCGCAGACCTTTGATTCTATATCCGGAAGGGTCAGTATGAGGAGTCTTCGCTTGGCATCGTAAATCCTGTTGGAAAATATCTTGAGAATATTGAAGGCGAGCTGCGGCGTTCCCTGGAGCAGCATACTGAAATTTTCCTTGTTCAATTTCAGGAGCTTGACTTTGTCAATCGCTATTGCGGTTGCGCTGCGCGGCTGATCTTCGATGATAGCCATCTCTCCGAATATATCTCCCGGGTGAAACACATCCAGAGTTTTCTCCATATCTGAAACGATCTTGGTGACTTTGACCCTTCCCTCCTGGAGAATGTAGAAGTCCTTACCCGGTTCGTATTCACAAAATATGATATCATCCGGCTCAAAGGTAACGCCGAATCGTTCAAACATACTCGCATCCAATTTCATGGTACGATGCTACCCCTTATCATGATGTTGCGACGCCGAGTGCAACGAGTTCCTTTTTCGCTTTCCGGTCCGTTGGACTTTCCGGAAGCATCTTCAACACCTTCTGGAAGAAGGATGCAGCCTTCGCCTTGTCGCCCTGATGTTTGTATGCGATACCGATATAGTACAGTGCATCCTTCAGATTCTCGTCTTTGGGGTACTTCTTGATCATGCCGGTAAAGATCGACACCGCTTCAGGATAACGCTTCAGTGCAATGAGACATCTCCCCATCTCAAATTCGATTTTCGGAACATACTCAGCTGAAGACGCATCGGCCGAACTGGCAGCGTGCAGTGCCTTGAAGAGGTTGAAGGCCTCCTCATACTTTTCCTGTGAGAACAGGCTCACACCATCATAGTACTTCGAGGCAATATCCATCGACTCACGGGTTTCGGTGGTTTGCGTATCGATTTGAATTTCAGGTGCGGCGGGGGCCTCCTGTTCGGGCTCCTGCGATATTGTTGCATAGGTTCCCGTACCCTTACCCTCCATGGCATCGGCTATGGCGTTTATCCTCTCCTGAGCCTGGCCTGCAAAATTGCCCTTGCTGTAATATCTCAGATATGCCTGATACACGTACTGCGCCTGCTTGTACTTGTGGTTCTTTAAATAGTACTCACCGATTTTAAAGAGCTCGGCCTGGTTATCGCCCGTATCGGAATCGTCGAGGAAGCTGTGCACCTGCTTCCCCACCCGCCTCAACTGATTGCTGAATACCCTTAAGAAATTCTGAATGACACTGACACTCTTCGTGACCAGAAGCTCAAATTCGGCAGTTGTGAGTACAAGCACCTGTGAAGGTTTAATGACGAGTGCCGTTTCCTCACGGGGTCGTTTGGCGAGCGCAGATTTAACACCGAAAAATTCACCGTTTTTTATGGTGTCCCGTACCTCTTCACCAGTGTCTATCGAATGGTAGATAAGGCTCACAGCTCCGGATTTGAGGACATATATGTTATCGCCTATATCGCCGATGAAATATATGATAGACCCAGCTTTATAATTCCTCAGAATTCCTGGCACGAGACCTTCCTAAATCGGTAGAAATGGCAGTTCCTTGTGAAAACCAACGGTTTTTCTCAGCTTGTCCATCAGGGCCTGTGGGTCGCCAATCACAAACTTTTCCTTACCCTCAATCGTGATCTTGGTATAATCTGAACTCAGGTCTTCAAATATTTCACCGTAATCCGTATCCCCGTACAGCGGCTTTCCCTCTTTAAAGATAAGTGCAATGTTCTTGAGCTGAGCATTCACCAGAGAAGAATAAGGATCTTTTCCATCACCCGACACCACCAGCAGGTCACCCAGTTTTCCCTTGTCGATAGAGCCGACCCTGTCCTGCATTCTGAATGCCCTTGCGGGATTAATCGTTATCATCCTGACGATTTCCCTGTCTTCCAGGTCTTCACCGTACAGATCCCGGTACACCTCTTTTGCGAAACGAATCTCAGCAAGCAGATTGATCTCACCCGATGAGGGTGAATCGGTCCCAATAGAAATATTGATTCCCGCCTCGACTATATCCCTGACCTTGGCTGTTTTGCCAAACATGAACATATTGGAACCCGGACACCAGATGAAATGTGCCTTACTCTTTGCAATAAGCTTAATATCCTTCTGTGAAAAGGCGATACCGTGAATCATCACCGTATACTCGGTCAGAGCATTATGCTCAACGAGTATATCTATGCCACGCATGGATTCCTGATCCCAACCCTCTTCAATGTGGGTGACATAGGGAATATTGTTCTGCACAGCTTTCTTATGCTCCAGGTCGATTCCATCGCCCCATTTCAAATCGTATACAGATACTTCATGGGAAAGCGCATAATCCTTGATGACCCGAATGGGCAGTTTTTCGATAAATGGGTCATTGATCTTGTGGGGAATGTGATCATGCACGGTCGTGGCACCGGACAGAAGATTCTTGTAGCAGCCCACCATGTACAGCTCAAAGGGAGTATTCTTGTTCCTCTCCTGATAAATCTCTGATGACTTGAGATCAAAATCCCAGGGGAACCAGCACACGTAGGGTCCGTCACCTATCTTAGGATAATAGGTACCGAAGAGATGATCATGCGCGTTGAATAGTGCGGGAAAGAGTATATGCTCCTTCTGAAGCGTATAGTTTTTGCCCTCAGAGGCAGAAAAGTCAACTATTTTCCCCCCGTCAATCCGGATGTGCGCATCCATCACCACTTCATCGGGAGTTACCATCGTTTTTGCTGAGAGGGAAAACTCAGTACTCATGAGGAGGCGTCCTTTTAGCACGTAAAATTATATGGTAATACACACCCCAAGTCAATAGGTTAAACCGCGCGCGGTTTTATACTTACCTTTAATAATATATCGTCAAGTAGACCCGTTTTCCAAAGTTTTAATTGGCAAGTCGACGAACACATCCGTTGAAATCACTCTTGAGCGTACTGTAAAAGTGAAAAAACAGGAACCCCCAGTCTCCTTCTACCCTCCAGAAAGACAAGCTCTACCAGAAATACAGCTTCCTCAATGTCACCGCCAAGCTTCTGTACAAGTTCGACCATCGCACTGACCGTACCCCCCGTCGCAAGCAGGTCGTCGACGATAAGCACCCTGTCACCCTTCTCTATGGCATCTTCGTGTATAGTAAGGGTGTCCGTACCATATTCAAGCTCATAGGTTGCTTCTACTTGCCGATAGGGAAGTTTACCCTTCTTTCGAACCGGTATAAATCCCGCACCGAGCAGATAGGCTAGCGGTGCACCCACAATGAAACCCCTGGATTCTGCTCCAACGATCTTTTGAATACCCCTGTCCCGGTATCGTGCATGGAGCAGATCAATCGATTCTCTGCATGCAGCGGGATCCATCCAGAGCGTTGTCAGGTCCTTGAACTGGATTCCCTGCTTCGGGAAATCTGGAACATTTCTTACATAGGCGTACAGATCCATGTATACCTCTTTCCATTGATCAACATATGGCAGTCGTGGCAACTTCACCGAATGGTAAACTCCTGAAGATCTTCGGAGAGCTTAAAGTTCTTGAGCTTTTTCAAGGCATTGCTCTGAATCTGCCGAACGCGCTCCCGTGTTATACCGATTATTCTACCCGTCTCCTCGAGCGTATAGGGCCCTTCACCGTCCAGACCAAAACGGAATTCTATGATCTTCTTTTCCCGCATGCTAAGCTTGTTCAGAACCTGTTTAATCAGCTCCTGCAATGCTATGAAGAAAACCGTATCTTCGTGGCTGCTCGATTCTGTGTCAACGATAAGATCGCCAAGCTCGGATGAACTTTCAGGATTGACCGGTACCTCCAGTGAGCTCGGCTCCTGAGCGATGTGCAGGATTTTCAGGACCTTTTTCTCCGGTACACCGAGCTTCTCCGATATCTCGGCCGCAGTGGGTTCCCTTCCAAACTTCTGGGTGAGCTGCTTCGTCACATAGTAACACTTCTTGATGGTGTTCAGCATATGAATAGGAACCCTGATGAGTCTTCCCTTGTTTGCAATGGCCTTGATGATCGATTGCCGTATCCACCAGGTGCTGTAGGTACTGAACTTGAACCCCCGCGTATAATCAAAACGATCAATTGCCTCGATGAGTCCGATATTGCCCTCATCAATGAGGTCTATAAGACTGAGCCCTCGGTGCTGATACTTCTTTGCAATACTCACTACAAGACGCAGATTGGCCGTGATGATTCGGTTCTTCACCTCAACGAGCTTATGCTCCAGCTTCTCCTTCTCCTGTTCAAACTCTTCCGAGGAGATCCTTCCATCGCTGAGGTTACGGGCAAGTTTGTCGAGCATGTCCCTGTGATAGCGGATCTCTATATAGCACTTTTTCTCTTCTTCCGGCGTCAGGAGAGGGATTCTTTTAATCTGCTTCAGATAAACGGCAAGAGGATCATCCTCATCATCATGGGATTTACGGGGTAGGTTATCGTATTCAGCACCGTTGGGATTCGTTCTTGTCAGCTTTTGACTCTCTTTATTGCTTTTAACTGCTATCGCATGTAACATAACACAATCATGTGTATTTGCTAAGGTAAATAGTAGAGAGGATTTACCGGTTTGCCCTTGAAAAAGAGTTCATAGTGCATGGTATCTTCAGGAGCCGTGCCCCGGGGGCCGGTTCGGGCAATGACGCTGTTTTTACTGACCTGCTGTCCTTCACGCACGAGGCTCTTTATATTCTTTGAATAGAGGCTGCAGAAGTTGTTCTCATGTTCAATGATGATTGTCGGTCCGTAACCGCGTATTGTGCTTGAAAGGACCACCGTGCCCGGCAGGGTTGCAACAATGTCCTGATTCTTGGCTGATTTAATATCAATACCGTGATGGAAGTCTCCGCCAGATTTTCCGAAGGAATTGAC
>JAGLSF010000052.1 GCA_023136305.1 Spirochaetota bacterium | reverse complement strand
GTTTGGCCTTCTCGATGACCATTTCAGCCACTTGCACATGTCGTGTTGCGGGCTCATCGAATGTTGAGCTGATGACCTCGCCGCTCACGTTCCGGTCCATGTCGGTGACCTCTTCCGGCCTCTCATCGATGAGGAGGACGATGAGAACGATCTCGGGATGATTGGTCGTGATTGAGTTTGCTATCTGCTGAATAAGGATGGTCTTACCTGTTCGTGGAGGCGCTACAATGAGACCGCGCTGTCCCTTTCCTATTGGTGTAAAAAGAGTGACAATCCTCGTTGCTATTTTGTCTGAGGTCGTCTCAAGGTTAATTCTTTCATCAGGATAGAGTGGAGTGAGGTTATCGAACAGTATTCTCCGCTGTGCAACTTCAGGATCCTCGAAATTGACCGCCTCAACCCTCAGCAGGGCGAAAAACCGTTCATTTTCCTTCGGGGGCCGCACCTGGCCGGACACGGTATCACCTGTTTTCAGACCGAAGAGACGTATCTGGGAAGGAGAAACATAGATATCATCGGGCCCGGGGAGATAATTATAGCCAGGCGACCGAAGGAATCCGTATCCATCCTGCAGGATCTCCAATATTCCCGAAGCAAATATGAGCCCGTGTTTTTCCGTCTGGGCCTGCAGAATGATGAAGATGAGGTCCTGTTTCTTCATTCTGCTCGTGCCCTCTGTATGAAACTCCTGGGCAAGAGAAGACAGCTCGGAAATCGTCATGTTGGTCAATTCATTTATGTTCAGTTTGGCGAAATCAATTTTTTTCTTCGCCTCCGACTTCTTCCTCGGTTTTCTGATGACGGCAACCTTCCCCGTACTACCCGTTGACTCGGATCCTGATTCGAATTCATCAGGCAAATCAACCTCAACGGGATTGCCTGCGTCATCCTCCGGCGTATCATCCGTAGACTCCCCGGAATCTTCGGGTATAATCTCGTCCCTCTGTTCCTCTAAATTCTCTTCGGTTTCCATAACGCTCACTTCACTCCTTCTCTCTTATGGTTTTATCTATTAAAATACCGGCAGTAGCTCGCCTTCGGCTCGATAATACAGCCATTCCATGCCGGAGACAGCTGGTTTTTTGTACCAGTTTTTTAATTTCAAACAACTGCTTATTTCCTTGACATGTCCATAGAATTGTATAGGTAAAAACCATTAGGTAAGCGATAACAACTTAACTTGATTGAAAGATGACTTACCTATATTTTCATCGGGTCTGAAATATGAGGATTACACACTGTTTTTCACTACACTGTAATACGGAGAATCTCTTTCCTTAGAACCCCACTCCCTAACGCTTGTTTCTGTGCTAATTACCACTGCGGTTTATATTGAGGCTTCTATCAGTAGATTGAGGGTATGGTTTACCATCTCAAGCTAAAACATATTGATCATAGTGTCAACAGAAAAAACAGCCATTACTGAATAAAAACCCCTACCCTGCGTAATAGGTCAATTATTTCCTTAAACAGAGGTTTTATCTCATACTCGAGCATATCACCAACTGTTATCAGGTCTTCACTCCTGAAGGAATCTTCTATCTCCTTTAATCCAGCCAAAAACTTTGCAAAGAGTTCATCCATACTGAGGTCTGATTTGGAGAGTACGGTACTGTCCATACTGTATGCAGTCATAAAGAACTGAAGTACATAAATGATCTCATCCATGATCTCTGTCACAAAGAGGAGATCGCCCAGCGCTTCCCCATCACGACCAACCTGCAGGTTTTCGCCGATCCTCTCAAATTTGTCTATGGTTCGAATCGCAATGCTCTCCAGATCCAAGAGAGCTGTCTTCAGGAAGGACACTTCGAGACCTCTCATCTCAACATCATACAGACTGTTCTTCAAAACCGCCCAGTTCACCACCTTGGGCAGCAGCTGCTGAAGTTCTGTGAGCACTTCCTGCAGCTCCTGCCGCCCATCACCATCAACGTATTGTTTTTCATAGAGATCAATCAAGCGCCTCAGGTCATGCAGAATCTCTGTCAGTGATTTCCCCCTGTTGTTTACGACAACCATGGAGCGCAGGTGCAGTGTGCGCAGAGAACAGGCCATGCCATCTGCGATGAGGTTGATTCCCTCGAGAATCAATTCGTAATCATCAATATTCCTGCTCTTCAGATAATCACCAACAACACGGTCAATATACACACTCATAGTCCCGATGGTACTGAGCGCATGGTCGAACCTTGTAGAGGTTTGAAGGCTCAGTCTGTTAATCGATGATATATTTTTCCCCAGGTGCTCCGACTGCTGACCGACCGTGATTTCCTTTTCATCCACCGAAACAGTACTGATAATTCCCCCGTTTTCGGCCACCCAGCCTTCGAGGCTTGCAAGCACATCACCTAAGCTTTTCTCGTTCTCAATGGTGTAATCAACCTTCTCATCATTGATGATGATTTCCATCTATTAATTCCTTCTATTTATGGTTTTATCTATTAAAATTCTAATATTTGTAGGGACATTCCCTAATTTTAATAAAACCGCTTATTTCATTGCAATACCTACATAATTTTATAGGTAAAAACCATTAGGTAAGCGATACTATGTTACCCTGATTTAAATTTTACTTACCTATTTTTGAACTGATTCGACATGTTATCAAGCCGTTTCTGATTCTGTTCCAGCTCGTTAAGCGATTGCTGCATACGTGTGAAATCAATCTCCAGTTTTCTACGATAATCGTCGATATGTTCATTCCAATCGTCGATACTCTTCTCCTGGTCTTTGATTCTGGCGCCCGTATTTCTGATGTGATAGGCAACGATACCGTTCCGCGGATCGTTGTACCCCTTCAATGTTATGTCCAGGACATAGGCAACGCCGTTGTCTGGGACCATGTCGTTGTTCCTGTCTGATCCAAAAAGCTGTTTGATCTCTTCAGGATATTTCTTGAATGCTTTGACAAAGATGTCTTCGTCGATTTGCAGATAACCGCCCCGTATATCGTTCCAGCTCGAGTTCGCTGCTCCCATTGATATACCAATCTGTGCAAGAAGGCTGAGTTCTTTTCCCCTTTCAGTTGGATATGGATTCATCATGATTGTCTGCAGCTTGCTCTTCAGTCGCATGACCGTAATGTCGCCCGAGAGCTGGCCCACTTCATTCTCTTCATCGAGCTCACCACTCGCGGTGACCCGGCTCTGATCATTCACATATTGAAGGAGCTGATTGTACTTGCCGATGAGATCAACAATTTCACCCGTTATTTTTTCATAGTCCCGATCTATGTTCAAACGCACCTCATCGGGGCTTGCCATCTTCACTTCGAGGCCGACACCCCTCATTGCATCGTCAATCTGGTTCGTATCCCTCTGTACCTTTACTCCATCGATATAGATAACTGCGTCCTTACTTTCCTGCACAAGGTGTTTGGGTCGTGCCCCCTCCCTCGTTGCTGTGTCTACAATGGAAAGGTCTCTGTATTCAATCCTCCTCGCCGTGTTCCCGTTCTGGAATACAATTCTGGATGCTATATCACCTTCATCCATGATGTCGGTAAGTCTGAACGTATACTCCCTGAACTCGGTTCCGAGACCTTCAGCCGTATAAATGTCGGTCTCTCCCCTGTCGTTCCTGATACCCAGCACGTTGTCTTCAACGACTGCCACCTGTTCCTCAACAGGCTCATCAGGCGCAGCCACGGTTGACACGGGCTTACCGCCAAGGACCTCCACATCCCGAACGATGACACCCCCTATACCTTTCAATTCAGGCCAGGCATCCGGGCGAAGTGCCACCTCTTCCTCCGGAACAGGATGTGCACGCATCTTTATCTTAACGACAATGGAATCACGCGCCTGTACAGGGCCGAAGGGCAGCTCCACACTGTTCTGTGGTTCGAGCGTCAGGATGTCGTCCTGTATGGTAAAACTCATGCCTTCCTGACCAGGAGCCAATTGTTCCGCTGAAATCGATGCATCGATTCGCGGGGAAACCTCCTCTGTGAAAAACCCAAGCTCCTTCATGAAAGCAAGGCTTTGCTCATCAGCTACGGTTATGCGGTTGGTCTCTCCCGTGTTTTTCGCCTCGAGAATGAGCACAGCCGTATTTTTCGTGTTCTTTGTTACCTTGGCAGTCACCTGGTCCCCGGCCTGTTCGTTGAGGGCCTCTGCAAGATCTTCAATTTTCCCGCCAGAGAAAAACACTTCATTCTCATCCTCACCTATATTGAACCTCAGGGTTGCGCTGTGGAGTATGAGGTCCGCATCAACGGGGTCTGAGAGGATCCGTTCATTCTGTGCAACCTGCTCAACCCGTATTGTCGCGGTAAAGGGTTCTGCAATTCGGCCTGCTGTGGCGGAAAGAATATCTTCCCTGCTCGAATAGGCCACTTTATCATCGAAGGGGGCACGGAAGCCGTACAACCGGTGCGACACTTCCTGCAGATCATTCAGCTTGTTTCCCAGAGTAGACCAGGAACTCTTTTCCTTGTTGAGAATGTCCTTCGACTCTTCAAGGCGGTCGAGTTTTTTCGTTTCTATCTTTACGAGCTTGTCAATAATACCTTTGACGTCGAAGTTGTTGCTGGAAATCCCTGGAAGGAGGATATCACCCATAATAGTTCCCGGAGATGGTGGTTAATTCCTCCGGGGCACAGCAGTTTCCTTTTACTATCTCTCTTCGTCTACGAGGAGCCCAACCATCTCCTGTATCTTTGCGACAAGGCGCAGCAGCTGCTCCGGAGGTATTTCCTTAATAACTTTATCGGTTCTCGTATCGATTACCTTAACGACAATTCGGTTAGTCGCTTCGTCGATGCGGAAATCAAGCCTCTTGTTAAAGAGGTCCCCTGCGCTTCGCAGGTTTTCCACCGCCTGATCGATATATGTTTTGTACTGTTCCTCTGTAAAGTCTACATTGCTGCCGGGCAGAGGCTGGGTTTCCGGGCCTGCCGCATGCCTTGATATGTTATAGTAGGCTGTTTTATAGTCTGGGTTGTTGTTAATTATTTCCATTCCCATAGAGTGTGCCTCCATGATCATGATATGTAAAATCGTCTGCGGCCGGTTTGACCGACCGCAGACTTGCGATCGGTATTTCTGCCTAATCCAGCAACCTCATCACAGATTCTGGTCTGAGATTTGCCTGCATGAGCATAGCAACACTTGAATCCTGGAGGATCCTAAGGCGCATGAAGTTAACAATCTCCGTTGCCATATTGGTATCCCGTATTCTAGATTCAGCAGCCTGCAGGTTCTCCTCTGCAACAGCAAGGGAGGACACCACATGCTCCAGACGATTCTGGACAGCACCAAAATTAGCGCGCTGCCGAGAAACAGTATCCACAGCTTCATCAACTCGCCGGAGAGCATCATTTGCAGAGCTCACCGTTTCCATGGTCAGTCCGGGTACACCAATGGCCTCAGTGGTCATGGTTTTCATGACCACTGTAATGTTCTGGCCTGGATTGGCCCCGACCTGAAACTGGAAATCCTGGTTCGAACCGTCCAGGATCTTGAACCGGTTGAACTCCGTTGTTTCAGCTATCCGGTCGATTTCCTCTATCAGCTGCGACACTTCGATCTGGAGGAGGCTCCTGTCCTGCTCCGAATAGACAGCGTTTGCCGACTGTATAGCCAGCTCGCGCAATCGGTGGAGGATCGAATGCACCTCCTGCAGAGAGCCTTCTGCTGTCTGAATGAAGGAGATACTGTCGAAGACGTTCCGCTGCGCCTGTCTCAATCCCCGTATCTGAGATCTTAATGTCTCAGAAACTGCCAGCCCGGAGGCATCATCACCAGCTCTGTTGATCCGCAAACCGGTTGCAAGTTTTTCAATCGACTTCTCCATCTGTCTCCCGGTTTGTGCGAGAGCCCGGTTCGCGAAATCGGCGGATACATTGTGGTTAATGATCATACTATCTCCTCCCTCCATAGAGATTCAGTGGCCGAATCATCCGTTATCTGCAAACCGTGTCGAAGGGTTATTAAAGAATCGCCAATACCGATCACCTCGATTCTTACATCCCCTCCACGGTGCGGCCATCACTGGACGCACAGAAACAGGTTCTTCTCACCCTTGTATGATCTCTACGACGGTGTAAATGACTCTGGAATAGGCGTCCCATACAACCACCCGTACGGTTAGATCGACAGCAGCTGCATTACCGCCTGAGGCTTGAGATTCGCCTGGGCGAGCATAGCCATTGCCGACTGAACCAGTATCGAGTTTTTCACGAACTCCACCATTTGCTCGGCCATATCGGTGTCACGGATCACTGATTCCGCAGCCTGGATGTTTTCTGCGCCAACGAGAACTCCCTTTATCGCCATTTCGAAACGGTTCTGATAGGCGCCGAGATCGGCCCGCTGTCGCGAAACCATCTTCATTGCCTCATCCACAACGCCGATGGCATTGTTTGACCCGTCCGGCGTGGAAATAGTTATGGTTCTCGTCCCCGACCTCAGCCCGAGGGCTGTGGCCGTCATGGTACCGATGTAGGCCCGTTCACGCTGGTCCATGTTGGCGCCAACCTGGAACCACATCGATGTCGTGGGAGTCCCGCCATAGGCAGGATTGGCGAATGCACCGGTAAGCATGTTGTACCCATTGAACTGGGCATGGGATGCGATCCTGTCAACCTCATCGACGAGCTGTGAGACTTCAACCTGAATCTGCATGCGGTCGGCGTCCGAGTAGATACCATTGGCCGCCTGAACCGCCAGCTCCCGAATCCGGTGCAGGATATCATGGGTTTCCTGGAGATACCCTTCAGTGGTCTGGATAAAGGAGGTCGCATTTTCAATGTTACGTGCGGCCTGTCTCAATCCCCTGATCTGGGATCTCATCTTCTCGGAAACCGCAAGCCCGGATGCATCATCACCGGCTCGAACGATCCGTTCTCCCGATGAGAGCTTGGCGATGTCCTTGTCTACGGCCAGGTTCTGAAACTTCAGAACCCTGTTCGCGTAGATGGCGCTCATGTTGTGGTTGATGATCATGCAGTTACCCTCCTTGATGGTTCTCATGCCTCCCTGCATGAGGTTTGAAACGGGGTTTTCTCCCCGCAGTCGCACTGCATAACCGGGAGTGGAGATTACTTCGGCGCGCGCTTTCGCTTCGTCCCCTTGGGGTGCGTCCCTCCTCTCTAGAATTGGAGGGCGCACACTTCCACGGCTGCCACTAGCAACTGAAAATATGCCCCGTCGGATGAGGACCGAACCGCTCAGTCCAAAATCCCCGTGGGATAGGACGTGCACATCTTGTTAGCCATGCCCCAAAGTAAAGAAATCGGTTCAGAAAAGAAACATCCCGGAGGGATCTGACGCGTCGCCGTGTACCTCGAGGTAACGGCATGGACAGGGGACATCCTTTTAAGATCCTTCATTTCCCGGCAGGGGCGAATACTCTCTGGAGTCCGGAGGACACACTACGAAAGTATGGAGGGATCACCCCTCCCCCAGGAATTCACTTCCTTACGGGGCGCACAATCAGTTACTGGTACAACCACAATCAAGGATGGGCTTTGTTAATCTCAATCACACACTAGCATCGTTGTCATTCATCACGGTCGTAGTCAGCTATTTCAAAGATCGATGAAACTCGTGCTTATTACGCATGACAGCAGAGTCGATCAGCATCGACACTGCTATAAAACATCCCCATCACTAAGGGGATTAACGAAACAACTGCAGTACGCTCTGCGGCTGCAAATTCGCCTGGGCGAGCATAGCAGTCGCAGACTGCACAAGAATTTGGTTCTTCGTGAATTCGACCATTTGCTCTGCAATATCAGTGTCACGTATTCTCGACTCAGCTGCCTGCATATTTTCATACCCGGACATCAGGCCCTTGGTGGTAAACTCGAGACGTGTCTGATATGCGCCAAGGTCGGCTCGCTGCCGCGATACTTGAGTCAGTGCCTGGTCAACCGTGCCGATCACTCTGTTCGACTTTTCAGGGCTCGACACCGTGATAATCGAACCGGTTGTGATCTTTTTCAGCTTCAGGCCGGCTGAGGTCATGGTTCCAATATAGGCCTTCTCTCGCTGATCCATATTGGCTCCGATGTGAAACCACATGGAAGCTGTAGGCGTGTTCTCGCCCGTAGGACGGGCGAAACGGCCGGTCAGCATATTCATGCCGTTGAACTGAGCATGAGATGCGACCCGGTCCACCTCATCGACAAGCTGAGAGATCTCAACCTGCATCTGCATCCGGTCCTCATCAGTATAGATTCCGTTCGAGGACTGCACTGCAAGTTCCCGAATACGCTGAAGAATGTCCTGTATCTCCTGGAGATACCCCTCGGTTGTCTGAATGAAGGAGATACCGTCTTCCGCATTTCGGGCAGCCCGTCGCATACCCCTGATCTGAGACCGCATCTTTTCTGAAACGGCCAGACCCGATGCGTCGTCACCGGCACGATTGATCCGCAGTCCTGAAGAGAGTTTCTCGATGTCTTTGTTGATATTCCAGCCGTTGAACTTGAGGACGCGGTTGGCGAAAATCGCGCTCATGTTGTGATTGATAATCATATCTTCCTCCTTGAACTCACGTTGAAGGCGTCCGTGCCTGTGTGTAATGAGCTTGGTGTTAAATTTCTACTAAACTAATTTGCAAAGTGCTCGATAAGTTAAATAAGTAAAAGGCGGGCATCACCTCCTTGCGCATTAATGCCAAAAACATCCATGTTTTTGACGAGGAGCGTTCCCGACCACCCATGTGGGGCCGTTCCTTCGCCAAAGGGGGGACGGCACCGCACATTACAAATCGGAGTTTCCTCATTATGTACTATCGGAGTATTCCGCTTAAAACTTTAGTGTTCTACATCTCCAGTTTCTTGAACCCCGACGATTCCTCGAAGACCCTTTTGCCTCTTGTATCGAGCAGTTCAATGAATACCACTTCGCCGATATTCCACACCTCGATGCCTGCCCTCGAGCAACCTGCGGAGGTTTTTCCCTTTCTGCCGGCCGCGACATGCATGTGAAGTACCGGATTCCCCTCCTCATCCGGAAACAGGGTGCCTGTCCCAAGAACCTCGTGTACCCCTTCAAGTTCATATTCGATGGGTACCGGTCTGCCCTTGCGCATCTCCCTCTCAGGCCCCACGATGATTCTGCTCCCGTCACCGATACCACCCACGAGAAAACAGTACGCCCTCTCAATGCCCTGATTTCGCGCAAACTCCTCCAGGACATCAGGGATTTTCTCACCCCCGTCAAGTTTGATGATAAACACCCTGCCCTGCTTCGCCTCACTGTACTGCATAGTTACCGTCCTCTCCAATCTCACCCGCCTATCAGCTCATTCAGTATTTCCTTGTGTTCCTGTATGAGATTCCTATTATAAAGTTAAATTAATGATCTGTCCCCCTTTCGGTGAAAAATTAAATTTTCTCAACGTTATGCCTTTACTCCGATATTCTTAATTATTCCCTAACTTGAAGGGGACCGCACGGTTTCGTTTCAAATGGGTATAAAAATACCCCAGCAGATATTAGCTGGGGCATAATATAAAGAAACCTTCCCTACTGTACTCCGATTTTCAGTTTCCTCAGATCAACGTTTTCTTTTCTTATTGCAGGTCTTAACCTCACTTCGACCTTCAGCATCAGGTTTACACTTTCTTCTCTTGTCACCTTTCTGTCGATGGGATTTTTACTCTGTTCCAACTGTTCTTTACATCTTTCGACTAACTCCTTTTTTAATTCCTCCTTCTCCTCTGCTGTAAGCTTGTTGAAATTCGCCACACTAATGTACCTGCTTGCCGTGTAGGTTCTGATCCCTCCTGCCATTTTTTGCTTCCTCCTCATCTAAAGATCTCGGTACGATTCTGTACCTGATAAAATCTTCCCCCCATTCTTTGTAAATGGCACGGAGAAAGAGTTGATAGAATGTGTTTTTAATGAATAAGATAATTCAATACTTTATGGTAACTAATTCAGATATGAAGTCATCATACATGAGAAAAAAAAGGAGGAAGAAAAAATGGATTCAGATAAATTTACTCCAAGACTTTTAGGCACAGCGTTTTTGATTGTAGCAGTTTTAAGTGTACTCAGTGGACTTATGTTAAGGTCAGTAGGTGCCACGCTTGTAGGACCACCTGATAATATATCTGAAACCA
>JAGLSF010000051.1 GCA_023136305.1 Spirochaetota bacterium | reverse complement strand
TCCATCCCTGCGGTCAGTCACCTTCGGTCGACTCCCGCCATCCTTGGCTTTGTCGACACTCGTGCATCCTTGCGCTTCGCTTCGCTCGGTCGTAGCGCAGGTACTTCCTGCTGTACGAAACTCTCATAGGAATAGCACAGCGCGGCCTCTGGCCGCAAGCAACACAGAGTTTTTATCAGCGCTCGCCGCGCCGCACTTTATTAAATTTTCGCCTTCGGCGAAACTCTCATAGGAATAGCATAACACAAGCAGCGGTTTGTACAAATACTATTTGATTATCCCTCCTAGTTCCAGCATTTTACTGTATACCATACACGCAGGGTGGGCTTGATGAAGGACAGTTTTCTACCCCTCTCACCGAAAGAGCTGAAAGACCGGGGATGGGACCAGGCTGATGTGGTGCTGATTACGGGCGATGCCTATGTCGATCACCCCTCTTTCGGGACGGCAGTGATAGGACGCGTTCTCGAGAGGGCCGGCTACCGGGTAGCGGTGCTCAGTCAGCCTGACTGGCACTCAAAAGCCGAATTTCAGAAGTTCGGCCGCCCGAAGCTGTTCTTTGGTATAAGTGCCGGAAATATGGATTCCATGGTCAACAGATATACCGCCCTGAAGAAGGTACGTAAGGATGACGCCTATTCGGAAGGAGGAGCACCTTTCAGACGACCGGACAGGTCCGTCATCGTGTATGCACAGCGAGCTCGGGAAGCCTTTAGTGATGTGCCTGTCATAATAGGCGGGGTCGAAGTCTCCCTGAGAAGATTTGCCCACTTTGATTACTGGCAAAACCGAATCCGGAGGTCCATACTCCTCGATGGCAGGGCAGACATTCTGGTGTACGGAATGGGTGAAGGCCAGGTTACTGAAATTGCTGACCGCCTCGCTCAGGGGGAGAGAATCGACACGATCAGGGACATTCGGGGGACCCTCTTTGCCCTCCAGGAAAGGGAGCATCTGCCTATTGGAAATGCTGTGGTGCTCCCCTCATTCAAAGAGGTGTCTGAGGATCACGGCTGCTTCAACAGGGCAACGCGGCTTATATATGAACACGCAAACCCGTACACCGGGCGCCACCTCATTCAGTACCACGGAAGACGACCGGTTGTACAACTTCCTCCCCCGCCGCCCCTCACCGAGCAGGAGATGGACGAAATCTACGACCTGCCCTACACACGAAAACCGCATCCTGTATATTCACAGCCAATTCCCGCATATGAAATGATCAAGAACTCGATTACCATCATGCGTGGGTGCTTCGGTGGCTGCAGTTTCTGCTCAATTGCTCTCCATCAGGGCAAATTCGTACAGTCGCGTTCAGTACATTCGATCCTTCAGGAAGCAGAACACATGTCCAGGGATCGTGACTTCGATGGGACCATCACCGACCTCGGCGGACCCACCGCGAACATGTACACCATGAAAGGGGCGGATGGGAAACGCTGCGAGAGCTGCTCCCGACTTTCATGCATCTACCCGGGTATCTGTGCAAACCTCAAAACCGACCACAGCAGGCTCATCGCTCTCATGGAACAGGTGAAAAGCCTGAGAGGAGTGAAAAACCTTTTCATAGCAAGCGGTATACGGATGGACCTGGCGCTTCGGGACAGAGCGTACATAGCCGAAATTGCAAAACGATACACGAGCGGTCACTTGAAGGTGGCCCCCGAGCATGTCTCGAAACCGGTTTTGGATGTCATGCGAAAACCATCCAAAGAGGTGTTCGAACAGTTCCGTGACCTGTTTGACTCCTATTCCCGTCAGGCAGGCAGGGAGCAGTACCTCGTTCCCTATCTCATCGCCTCTCATCCGGGAACAACCCTTGACCGGGCTCTTGAGCTTGCGCTCTATCTCAAAGAACAGGGCTACAGGCCACGGCAGATTCAGGACTTTCTGCCTTCCCCCATGAGTATGGCCACGGCCATATATCTTACGGGAAAGGACCCTGTAACCGGCAAAGAGGTGTCTGTACCGCAGAGTGAAGGCTCCAAGAGGCTATACCGGGCACTGCTGCATTACTTCAAGAAAGAAAACCGGGAGATCATCAGGCGATCACTGCTCAGGCTTGGCAGGGGGGAACTCATAAAAAGATTATTGACCTGAGGAAAACTCACTTACTCAGCTGAACATCAAACCGCCTGTTCACGAGAAAGGGAAGCTTCTCCCTCGTGGAATCGACACGATCGCAATCTATATCCACCGTAAGAATACCCACTTCCATGCCAAGTGAACCGATGACAACACCCCAGGGATCAGCAACCATGCTTCTCCCCACAAAACGTTTTCCCGTTTGATTGCATCCCATGACGAAGATGCCATTGTCGAGTGCACGGGAACGTATAGTGAGCTGCCAGTGATCATGATTGGGCTGGAAGAAGGCCGATGGCAGGAATACTATTTGTGCTCCTTGGAGTGCATAGTACCGGAAGAGTTCCGGAAATCGAATATCGTAGCACACCGCCATGCCGAATGTTAGGCCGTCAAGCTCGACGACCAAGGGCTCTTCTCCCCTTCTGATACCCTCGGACTCATGGTAGTCAAAGGCATCGAAGAGATGCATCTTGCGGTAAATGCCGCGCAGTTTTCCACCCCGGTCAAAGACAACGGCAGAGTTGTATATTCCTCCCTCGGCTTCCTCGAACAGAGTGCCGCCAATGATGTTTATCGAAAGCTCCCGAGCGAGCCGGCCAAGTTCGTCAGTCAGGGTTGAGGGAATGCTGGTGGCGTGCTGCGATGCCTTTTTCGGAGGCACCACGATCTCAAACATCTCCGGCAGCACAATGAAATCCGGCTCCATACCGGCAGCCTGCCGGCATAGATCGAAGGCCTTCTGCCGGTTCTCTTCGGGGCTTCTCCCTGTTTCAACCTGAACAGCGCAGAGTCTATATCTGTTCATATGCTCTCCAGTACTCTCATAACTGATTCATTTAAAAAGTGTTAAAACCCGGAGATATAGTAAAGGTAAACTGGTATAATACAATCATCACTACAACCTGAATTGAGAAAAGGAACCGCAATGAAGTCACGACTTGCATTGAGGGTACGGTACGCTGAAACCGATCAGATGGGCGTCGCACACCACGGGAGCTATTTCATCTGGATGGAGGCCGCCCGTACTGAGCTGCTGCGTGAACAAGGCCTCTCATACCGGGAGCTTGAAGAGAGGGGTTACTTTCTGCCGGTTCGGGAGGCCCACCTAAGATACAGGAGGAATGTACAGTACGACGATCGCGTAATTGTAGAGTCATGGCTTTCAGCGCTCGGGGGTGCAAGCCTCGTCATTGCATATTCAATTTTCAGGGAGGGGGAGGAAAACAGCATCATCGCTGAGGGACAAACGCGTCATGCCTTCACCGACAGAAGCGGCAGGGTGGTACGGGTACCTGGTTTCTTCAAAGATCTCTTCAAGGGAGAGGCTTCACCCAGCGCTGCAGAACTCTGAGGGCGGCTACTTATTTCATGTGACCCAGCACATGGAGAAGCTCATCAAAGGAAAAGGGTTTTTTCAAGATTACCACATCCTGATCCGAGCGGTTCCCTCCGGCCCCATCACCCACTCCATTTTCGACAATCAGGAGAGTTCGGCCGGAAACACCCAGGTTTTTCTTTTCAATACGCTCGATCAGAGAAGTTCCAGTTGTATCGGCCACCCGGTCATCAATGACCAGATTATCAACTGGCTTTTTCCCCAGAATCTCGAGTGCTTCCTTCCCGGATGACGCGGTCTCCACACTGCATCCCCTTTTAGAAAAGAAATCGCACAGAAGATTACAGATAATTGGCTCGCTTTCGACAATTAGAACCGACTCACCGCATATGGGGCTTTCCTCGACAGTAGCTTCTTGTTGCAGGGGCTCCAGCTTTACGAGCGGATCATCCTGAACAGGCAGCCGGATGGTAAAAACGGTCCACTCTTGATTACTCTGAACCGTCAACTCACCCTCATGCTCCTTCACAATGCCGTATGCCGTTGAAAGCCCCAGGCCTGTGCCATCACCCACCTCCCGTGTGGTGAAGAAGGGGTCAAAGATGTTTGAGATGATATCTTCCGGAATTTCGGGGCCATTGTTTGCAAATTCAATCACAATGTCCTGCTTCTCCTCATCGTAGAAGGAACGAACCCGTATCAGCCCACCGCTGCCCCTCTCGTCAAAGGCCTGCCTTGCATTGGTAAGAATGTTGAGCAGCACCCTCTGAAGGCTGACCGGATTTCCGAACAGCGGCGGCACGTCTTCCTGCAGGTCTGATTCCACGTCCACGTGGCGGAGCTTCAGTTCATACTCCACCCGCTTTACTGATCTGTAAATAAGGTCATTGACCGTCAGCAGCTCTTTCTCAATATTTTCACCCTGCGAAAACTGTACGAGCTCCCGTACAACGAGACGGGCCCGATTGATCGAGTCCAGAACTTTTTCGAGCTTCTCACGTTCATCCTTCCCGAACTCGCAGTCCATGATGAGCAATTCAGTATTTCCCATGGCACTGAAAAGAGGGTTGTTTAACTCATGGGCAACACCCGAAACGAGCTGACCCACAGCAGCAAGCTTTTCAGATTGTACGAGCTGTGCCTGTGCCCGCCGCAGGTCCTCGATGGCTTTCCTGAGATTTCTGTTGGCCTTTCGGGTCTCTTCCCTTTCAGCATTGAGCTCCCGCTCAAGAAGAACTCGTTCCGTAACATCCTGTATGGTACCAATGATACCGCTCACCTCATCATGTTCCAGGAATACCGATGCGTTTATCTCCGCCATGAGCGTATGGCCGTCTGTTCTCCTCATCATGAGTACGAAGGGTTCGACTCCCCTGTCCTTCAAAACATCTCCGCATTTACGCCGGAAGGTTTGCCATCCCCGTTCAGAGAAGAGGTTTCTGAAGTTTTTCTTACACTCTTCCTCCGCACAGCCGAACAGCCGTTCTACGGAAGAACTGATGTACAGTATCTCTTTTTCCCTGTTCATGAGAAACACCGCTTCGTTGATACCCTCCACAAGGGTACTGTATCGAAACTCCGCCTCTTTGAGTTTCTTCTTGAGCCTGTACTCTTCGGTGGCTTTGTCAATGAGCAGCGGCAGTCGATCGAGACTCTCCCTGTTTTTACAGAGATAATCATAGACACCCAGTTTTACAGCCTGAACGGCAATACTCACGTCCTCCATATTCGTTATCATGATGATCGGAACTTCGATCTCACGTTCCTGAATCCACTTGACAAGCTCAATGCCGCTCGAACCCTGCAGCCTGTAGTCGAGGAGAACCGACTCATAGCTGTTCTTCTGAATGAGGTGCTCCGCGTCACCGACCGTTTCAGCAGTATCAATGGTGATACCGTCACGGTACTCTTCGAGTTTTTTACGAATGATAAACTGATGATCGTGATTATCCTCGACGATAAGAACCCTCATGTCATCCTCTTTCTGTGTTTGATCCTTTCAGACAGGAGGCGTACATACTCGGGCGTTGTTCCGCAGCAGCCGCCGATAATAGAGGCCCCCGCATGCAGAGCGGCATCCAAATCTTGTATGAGTTCCTCGGATGTAACCTTATAAATCGTTTTATCCCCTTTTAACTTTGGAATTCCGGCATTGGGATAGAGGACAAGCGGAATATCGGTCAAAGCACGCATCTCGCCTATGACCTCGATGTACTGCCCAATCAGGCCGCAGTTTGTACCCACGGCATCTGCTCCAGCAGCGGCAAGCCTGTGTACTGCATCGGCGACAGTGTCTCCGAAAAGAGTTCGATAGCTGCCCTCCTTTGTACGGTTGAATACCATGGATGCGATAAGGGGTACAGGAAAAGAACTCTTCAGGGTTTTAACCACAAGTTCAGCCTCGCTCAGGTCCATCATCGTCTCGACCATAAAGAGGTCCACCCCCTCATCCGCGAGAACCTCCCCCTGTTCAAGAACGGATTTTTCAATCACATCAGGCCCGAGTTCCATGCCGAGCATTTTCCCACAGGGTCCGAAAGAACCGGCAATGAACCGCCTATCCTTCCGGACTTCGGGAGGATTGCCTTCCATGTTCCTGAATGAATGCAGGGCTTCCCGGACGAGCTGTACGCCACGCCTGTTCGCCTCTTCAGTTAACTTCTCCTTCCCCCTCATTCCGAGTTTGAGGGGCGATGCACCGAATGTATTGGTGGTTACGATTTGCGCTCCCGCAGCAAAGTACTGGAGGTGTATATCTCGAACCACCTCCGGCCTGGTTATGTTCCATTCCTCGGGTAATTGATCGGGTGTATGTCCCCGTTCCTGCAGAATGGTCCCAAAAGCACCGTCAAGAACCATATACTCCCTCTGAATCAGTTCAAGAAATTCATTGGCCATTGAATTCTGAGAATCCTCCTATAATGAGTATAGTAAAGTGTGCCGGCTGATTCAAACAAATAGACTAGTATTGCTGCAGATCTCGATGTGGATAGTATAGTACGAACAATACCTATAAAAATATTTTGCATTGTAAATATACATGTAATAGTATTGTTCTAGAGGGGTTCGAATCCATCTCATAAGTCGATACGTGTATACCGGATTCCCGGCAATGGCAAGGAATATTCTCATCGCGGACGATGACAGAACAATAGCTCACCTCATCAAAGAGATCATCGAACGTCGCGGAGCCACCGCACTCGTTGCCTACGACGGCGAACAGGCATTCAAGATATTTAACAATTTCAAGGTGGACCTCATCATCACCGACCTGAAGATGCCCAATGTTGACGGGATGAGCCTCATCAGGATGATCCGGGAATCGAACACTGACATTCCCATCATCATTATTACGGGCTACGGGTCTGACCGGAATTATGCTCTGGCCCAAAACTACGGTGTTACGAACTTTCTTTCAAAACCATGCTCTGTCATTGATATTTCCAGGGCTATTGACAGCGCCCTCGACCTCTCCAAGAGCACATAAACCTTCCTTACGGGAATTCGATTATTGCCCCTCATAAACCTAGCTGTATATATTAAGAGCTGTTATACATCTTCTCAGAGGCGGAAATGAACGAGATGAAATGGTATATTGCCATTCCCTTATCCACACTTTCAGCCATGCTGCTGCTCTTTTCCTACCCACCCTATAACCTCAACTTCCTCGCCTTCTTTGCCCTGATGCCCATTCTGTATGTGGTGTACCGGTCAAATCTGGCGAGGACACTGGGTTACGGCATACTGTTCGCCTTCCTGTTCTACTGTCTGTACCTCTTCTGGATGAACGCCTACATGGCGATGGTCGGCGTGGCATTTGTCACTGTTGCATTCGGTGGTTTCTTTGTGCTGAGTCTGCTGATCATAAACCTCGTTTCGAGGGCGTTTCCGAAATACCGGGCTATACTCGTTCCCTTCATATGGATTGCCGTTGATTTCGGGAGGAGTTTCGGTTTCCTCGGCTTCACCTTTGGATCGATCGGATACACGCAGCACAACTTCCTTCCCTTTATACAGCTCGCCGATATCGGCGGTGAGCAGCTCATCTCATTCATCATCGTGCTGTTCAGTGCAGGCCTTGTGGAGCTGGTCCCAGAAATCTTCAGGGGAAGAGCATTCAAATTGAAGGAGATGTCCCCCTACTATATCATACCATTCTACGTTTCAATCGGCCTCATCGCACTGAGCATCATCTACGGTTGGGTCCGCTTAAGTGAACAAATCCCCGATGAGCCCCGGATGAAGATATCGATGATTCAGGGATTGAGCAGCCCCAGAACCACATGGAAAGAGGAGAAGTGGAAGACCCTCCGGACCCTTACCAAGCTCACACGGGAGAGCTACTGGGAGGAAGAAGACCTTGACCTCATCGTGTGGACTGAAACGGCAATAAGGACGAGCCTTCGCCCCAACCTCGCATACGGGACATCCTATCACATGCGAATACAGCGGCTCGTGCAGGAAGCGGAAACCCACTTCATCATCGGTTCACCCGACAACTACTACATAGATGAGGGAGACGAGCTCAATGAGGAATATTTGGATGAGCTATACCCCACACGGGGTGAGACCGAGGTGTGGACCAACAGCGCCTATTACCTGAATCCTCAGGGTGAGATTATCGGGAAATATGACAAGATACAGCTCACACCCTTCGGGGAACATTTCCCGCTGGGTGAACGCATAGCCTTTCTTCGCAAAATCCTAGATAACTTCACCGACAGCGCTGGATTCACCCGCGGCACTGAACTCATGGTATTCGAGAATGAAAAGATGAAATTCGGCGTGGTTATCTGCTGGGAGGGAACCTACGGCTATTTCATCAGAGAGTTCGTAAGAAACGGCGCGGATTTCATACTCAACATATCCAACGACATGTGGACACAGACCAAAGCGGGCCATTTCCAGCATTTCACCATTACCAAGTTTCGCGCCATTGAAAACCGAATCTGGTATGCGCGGGCAGCCAATGACGGTGTCACAGCCATTACCGATCCCTATGGAAGGGTCGTTGGGATACTGCCCATCAAGGAGGCCGGCTATTTGATCGGCGAGGTAGGACCCAACCTCAGAATGACTTTTTACACGCGTTATGGAAACATACTTCCCAAATTAAGCCTTGCCGTTCTCATCATCTCCTTTGTGTCATCCATCGCATTCCTTATCAAGAGACCGGCCAATTCTGTACGGGAGACATGAACCCATGTCCCCCTGGAATCCAATCCAGTACAGAAGAGTCATACTCATCCGTCACGGGGAAAGCAAAGCCAATCAGGAACGTACACTGACCGGCAGAACCGACCCCGAACTCACCGCCCGAGGGAGAAAACAGGCCGCGCGTGCCGCCAGACTCTTGGGCAGGCACGGATGGCAGTTTGATGCACTCTACTCCAGTCCCCTGAGAAGGGCCCTTCACACTGCCCGGTGCATATCAAGGCGCGTACATCTCCCTGTCCAAAAGGATGAACTGCTCCTTGAAACGAATTTCGGCACCTGGGAGGGAGTTGGGAAGGAGGAGCTTGCCCGGCTGCCCCACTGGGAACGGTACGTGCAGGACCCCTTTCACTTTCGCTTTCCTGAGGGAGAATCGCCGCAGGATGTCCGTAAACGCATTGGGCTCTTCATCGATTCGCTTCGAAGTGCCGCTGACTGGAACGCTGTCATTGTCGTCTCACACTACACACCCATTGTCTTCTTCATACTGCATATACTTGGCAGCGAAGAGGGAAAACGTGCGCCCTTTGCGATCGACAATGCATCGTTAACCGTGGTCCGGATATCAGACACATCCGGCTATATCGAACAGCTCAACTGCACCCCTCACTAAGATCTGGAGGAACCATGGCCTACACATTCGTCACAGGAGGCGCCAGTTCCGGTAAAAGCAAATTCGCTCTCCAGCTCCTGAGTTCCCGGAAGGATATCACCTTCATTGCCACGGGAGTAAAAACAGATGCGGAAATGGAGCTGCGAATCGCAGCACACCGAAGAGAGCGGCCTGCGGCCTGGAAAACAATAGAAGAACCACTGGACATCATTTCAGCAGTAGGGCACATGGATGAACGGCACAGCGGCCTCATCATCGACTGCCTGACCATGTGGGTTTCAAACCTTCTCTACATGGATCAGTGTGACGGTTCAGAGATCATTGAGCGTGCAGAGGATTTGGCCTCTCACCTGGAGTATCTCGACAAGAAGATTGTGGTGGTGAGCAATGAGCTCGGTATGGGCATCATTCCCGCATCTGGGGAGTCCCGGGAATACAGGAGATTGGCTGGCGAGGTAAATCAGATTTTTGCCCGCTCGAGCATCGAAGCCTATCTCGTGGTAAGCAGTATCGGTGTGAAGATAAGATAATCATCTCCCCACCGATATAGTGCTCAAAGATATCAAAGGTGCGTCTCGCACCGTCGCCGAAATTGCTTGGAAGATATGCATCTGCCAACTGAAGTTCGGCCCGCCTGGGTATCAGACGGACTGGCTGAAAGCCTGCGGCATCGATGAGCTCTTCGACTGAATGGGGACAGAATATACCGTTGCTCCCCTTTCAATCGGAAGCACTTTCTTCAATCGAGCTCTTGAGTTGCTGTATAAGCCTGGTCATAGACTGTAAAATCGTTTGATCTTTTTGGAATTTAATTTTATTATTGCCCTGAGTCTACAGGCAATTTTTCTTTTCAGTACATCACCTCAGCTGACTTACGCGTTCGTTCGTAATCTCATCACATGAGACTGACTGAGCTGTGGAGGGAGCAGGATATCGATATGTCCATACTTTTAAAAAGGGCCACG
>JAGLSF010000050.1 GCA_023136305.1 Spirochaetota bacterium | reverse complement strand
AAGTTTTTATGAGCACTCGCCGCGCTGTGGAATAGTATAGGCATGGCAACGAAATAAGCAGTTATTTAAAATTAGAATACTGGTTTTTTGTACCAGTTTTCTCCGGTATGTAATGCCGGTATTTTAATAAATAAAACCATAGGTAAGCAGATGGAATCACGTATCAAGAGCAGTGATATTGACGAGATACTGACCATCAGTACGCTGATTAACTCAACTCTTGAAATCAATGAAGTGCTGAAAAGAATTATGGATTCAGCCAACCGTATGGTGGAGGCTGAAGCAAGCTCACTCCTGCTCATCGATGAGGCAACGGAGAGCCTCTATTTTCAGGTTGCTCTCGGTGATAAGGGAGAAGAAGTCAAGAGATTTACCCTCAAGATTGGTGAGGGAATAGCGGGTTGGGTGGCGAAGCATTCCAAGCCGCTTCTTGTTGAAGATGTGCAGAAAGATGCAAGGTTCTTCAAGGATATCAGCAAGAAGATAAATTACCAAACGAAGTCCATTCTCTGTGTCCCCCTTACGCTAAAAAACAGAACAATTGGCGTACTCGAAGTCATCAACAAGAAGGGTGGCGGCTCCTTTACTATTGAAGACCAGTACATACTGGAAAGTTTCTCCAATCTTGCCGGAGTCGCTATAGAAAATGCCCGCCTGTATCAGGATATGAAATCCGAAAATATAAACCTCAAAAAGGAACTTACCAACGGCAAGGGTCCGTCCGAACTCATAAGTGTCTCCCGTATCATGAAGGAAAAACTCGAGATGGCAGACCAGGTGTCTGAAACGAGCACGACAACTCTTCTTCTCGGTGAAAGCGGCACGGGAAAGGAGCTTTTTGCCGAGCACATTCATTACAAGAGTGATAGAAGAAATAAACCACTTATTAAAGTCAATTGTGCTGCAATCCCCGAGAATCTTATTGAGTCTGAACTATTTGGCCACGTGAAAGGAGCATTTACCGATGCCGTAAATGATAAGATGGGAAAATTTGAGCTTGCAAATGGAGGCACGATTTTTCTCGATGAAATTGGAGAACTAGCATATTCCGTGCAATCGAAACTGCTTCGCATATTGCAGGACCATATCATTCAACGGGTAGGCGGTATCACATCAAAGAAGGTCGATATCAGGCTCATTGCAGCAACGAATAAGAATCTGTATGAGGAAGTGAAATACAACCGATTTCGAGAAGACCTCTTTTTTCGATTAAATGTGTTTCCGATTTACATTCCTCCTCTTCGTGAACGAAAAGAAGACATTGAACCTTTTGCCAAACACTTTTTACACAAATTCAACCATGAGCTTAAAAAGAGCATAAAAGGGTTCTCGAAGGAGGTGATGACTACTCTCAAGGGGTACTACTGGCCAGGTAATGTACGCGAGCTGCAAAATGTCATAGAGCGGTCTGTAGTGCTCTGCAAGAGTGACACAATCACTGCGAAAGACCTCTATCTCGGTACCGAGAGCCTGCAAACCAGGAGAATCGAAGTCGAACCAGCTCTTACATTGAAAGAGGCCGTAAACGAGTTCAAGAGAAACTATATCACCAAGGTTCTCGAAAAGGTGGGTTGGAAGCAGACAAAGGCCTCAGATATACTGAAAATTCAGAGAACCTACCTCTCGCGTCTGATAAACGAGCTGAATATCAGTAAGATGTAATATACTCGCTGTCGACGCTTCCTATACCTCGACAATCCGGAGCAACCTTATCGGAGGAAGTTATACAATGGCAAAAAGCAGGAAACAGGAACTCAAGGAAGATACCTTCACAAAAATCACAAAGAAGACCGAACAGTTCATTGTCAATAACCTGAAAACCATTCTTTTGGCTATTTCAGCTGTGGTAATACTGGGAGGCGCCTATTTTGCGGTTAATCACGTCCTGTCAAGAAAGGAGAAGGAAGCGGAAAGTGCGTTCAGTAAAATATACCTTGTGTACAGTGATGCCAATGCTGATACCAGCCTGGATGATGGGCAGTTAAAAGACAAGCTCATGACATTGAATGAGGACTTCGGTGTAGTGCTGGAGCTGTACCCGAAATCATCGGCTGCTTCCAGAAGTGCCTACTACATCGGGAACACTCTTTACAGATATGAGGAGTATGAGGAGGCCCTGGAGTATTATGCGAAGGGGGCCCGTATTAAGCAGAAGAGTTACAGTGCGCTTCTCTGTGTGCAGGGGGAAGCCAGCTGCTATGAACAACTCGAAGATTATCAAAATGCGCAAAATCGGTACAATCACATAATCGATAAATACGGCGATTCCTTTCTTGTTCCAATGGTGAGATTCAGCCTGGGGCAGATCTATGAAAAGCAGACCATGTATGACGATGCCAGAGAACAGTACAACAGTATTGTTACGGATTACAGTTGGAGCAGCTGGGCAGACCTGGCTGAGAAAAAGATTCTTCTTTTAAAGAGTATAAGCGGAGATGATGAAGCATAGTTAGGCAGCAACAGGAAGCACTACCTTGGAGGGTGCTATGGAAAAAAAGGGAGTCAAGAGGAGAAAGATATTTACACCTAAAAACATGAGCCTGCTCATCGGCGTGCTGATCATCGTTGTGATGAGCTTCCTGCTGAAAAAGACAATTATCATCGATGCTATTGAAGCGAGGTCCATGAATCTGAACTTCTTTATGACCGATGTGTTCCACCGTCCTGAAGAGATCAGCCCGGGGGTATACCGTATAAACAAGGCAAAGGGGCTGCGAAACGACGTGGTGATATTCGGTTTTGATGAGAAAAGTCTCGAGGAGCTTGGCAGATACCCATGGCCTCGCACTGTTTATGGACAGTTCCTAGAACATGTGAATGGCCAGGAGGAAAACCGCCCTAAGGGAATACTTATCGACGTACTGTTTACAGAGGACTCGCAAAACAAGTCAGAAGACAGGGCCCTTGCAGGAGCTCTTGGCACATACAAAGACAACACCGTGGTCGACTTCTTCGCCGATGCGAGCAGTCAACTACCCAGCGTGAGCGATGAGATGAGGCGCAGGGTACAAAAACTCGAGCATCTCGGTGTGCCAACGGATGACAATTATGAGCAGTTTATCAATATCATTACCCCGCCAATCAATGAGATAATTGAAAGTGGTGTTATTATCGGTCCTGCCACGGCCTTGCCCGGTCTCAATCCGAGACTCGCAACCAAGGGTGCCGACAAGACGACACGTCGATTTGCCATGGTTGTAAAGATAAATGACCGTTATTATCCTTCCACCGCGCTCTGGCTCGCAATGCTGCACTATGGGGTTGGTATCGATGACGTTTCGGTCCATATGGGCAAGCATATCATTTTAAAGAATGCGATCATTCCTGCTTATGAATCTGCTCCATCACGCAGGGAAGACATACTCATTCCCATCGATGAGCAAGGCGCGCTGCAAGTAAACTTCTACGGCAGCCAGGGTTCCTTTCAGGTGCGATCTTTTTCCGACGTTGTTGAGGGCAGGGTGAGCGACCGATATTTCAGGGACAAAGTGATACTGGTTGGCGTGTATGCAGAGGGACTGCAGGATATTCATCAGGTGCCTTATGGAAATATGTTTGGAATCGAGATGATCGCGAATGTCGTTACACAGCTCATGAACAGGGATTTCATTACCTTCTCCAGTGATTACATCACGATTCTTCTCATTGTCTTCTTTGGCCTGCTGATTAGTTATATTGTGGGACGAAAATCCATACTCTACAGCTATATTGCAATTGCGGCACTTTCGGTAATATACTTCTTTGCGGTTATATTCATTTTTGATAAGTACCGCTACGTCCTCAATCTCAGCGCACCTCTCATTACCGGTATTCTTACACTTTCCACCATGATCGTGTATCGAATACTCACCGAAGAAAAGGAGAAAAAAAAGATTCAGGGTATGTTCTCCAACTATGTCAGTAAGAGTATAGTGGAGGAGCTCCTGAAACACCCTGAAAAACTCGAGCTTGGTGGAGAAGACAAGGAAATTACGGTGCTTTTTTCAGATATCAGGGGTTTCACGACTCTGTCGGAAAACCTTACCCCCCAGGATCTTGTTGCGCACCTGAACGAATATCTCTCCGCAATGACCGATCTTATTTTCAAGTATGAAGGTACGCTCGACAAGTATGTGGGTGATGAGATAATGGCATTCTGGAATGCTCCCGTCGAACAGGAACATCATGCGGAATTTGCATGCAGAACTGCACTGGAGATGATGGAAGTGCTCCATGCACTGAATGACGGCTGGCCTGAAAATAAAAAGCTCAATATTGGCATCGGTATGAATACAGGGATCATGACCGTCGGAAACATGGGGTCAGAGAGCAGAATGGACTACACATTGATGGGAGACAGTGTGAATCTTGGGGCCCGCCTTGAGGGTACCAATAAAATTTACGGTACAAACATCATAATCAGTGATTTTACCTATGAAAAAATAAAGGACAAGTTTATCTGTCGGGAGCTCGATAATATCAGGGTCAAGGGGAAGCTGAAACCGGTGAAGATATTCGAAGTCATGGATTACATAGGTGACACGGTGACAGCATAGGACATTGACGATAATGTAAAATGGTACTATCTTTTTCCTACACATACAAATATATAGGGTAAGATAGAGGTTCAAAGGGGAAAGCGCAAAAATGCCAACATATGAGTATAAATGCAGTGAATGTGAAGAGGTGTTCGAGTTCTTTCAGAGGATGACCGATGAACCGATGAAAACCTGTCCTGTCTGCGCTGGAAAGCTGAACCGTCTTATAAGTGGCGGTATGGGTGTGATCTTCAAGGGAAGTGGCTTTTACACTACTGACTCTAGGAACAGCTCTCATAAAAAGTTTGATGCAAAGAGTAAGAAAGAAGAAGCTGACACCTCTGCATCTAGGGATACAAAAAAAGAAACTAGCAAAAGTTCTGAGAAAAAACCTGAGAAAAATACAGAAACGTCTAAAAAGTAGCTCCCTCCAGAAAGTTAAAACGCCCTCTAAGCAAAGATGCAACCATGTTCATAATAAATCACCGTAAAAAGTGCTGTCGATAATGCAGTGGCATAGACAACATCCGTTGCTAACGCAGTGAGACTCTGTTGATTGGACGGTCTCTTTTTATGATCCATACTTAAACAATGTTCAGCTTCATAATGTTGTTCCTATAAGATATATTATGTCTACTTGAATACACACCATATGATTTCAATGTATTAAAATAAATACGGATTAGAAACGTTCTAGGAGCAATCAGGAAGAATGCAGTGAGTCGAGGTATGACTGAAGTATGATCTGCGCAGCGATTTTGTCTATAACAGCCCTTCTCCCCTTTCTGCTCACATCATCAGAGAGCATGGCGCTTTCGGCGATCATGCTGGTGTAGCGCTCATCCCAGGTTATAACTGAAACCTGAAAATATTCTTTCAAACTTTTAATGTATTCCAAAACTTCAAGACCCTCAGCACCGAGCTCGCCATTCTCTCTATATGGAACACCCACGACGAAGGAATCGATATCTTTGTCGTCGAGCAGCCGCTTCAATTTATTGAGACCGTAGCTCTTGTTCTCACGGTGTATCACATCAAGCGGAAAGGCTATCTTTTTCCGGGAGTCACTGACTGCGACTCCTATTCGCTGTTGACCGAAATCGATACCGATGATAAAGGTTTCACTCACCGTTATATTTCCGTGGCTTTCCGTACACCCTCTTTTGGTGCCTTGAGAATGATACCGCGTTTTGAGCTCTGAATAAAATCCAGCAGCATTTGCAAATCCGCAGACTGTTCTGCGTTCTCAGCATCCTCAAGCATGTTCTTGAGCTCAACAATCGAGCTCTTAATGCTTGCCCCGCTTCTGTACAGCTGTTTGTATGCCCTCTTTAACAACATTCGCCGATCAGGAGAGAATCCGTTTCGTCTCAACCCAATAACATTAACGCCTTTAATCGATGCGGGAATTCCGTCAGCTATCATGTAAGGTGGTATATCTTGTACGATCTTTGAGATTCCTCCTATCATTACATAGGATCCAATTCTTGTGAATTGATGAATCCCTGATAAACCACTAACAAAAACGTTGTCACCTACTGTTACGTAGCCGCCAAGAACGGTCCCATTTACTATGTAATTTCCACTTCCAATCACGCAATCGTGTGCAACATGGGAACTTATCATGAGGTAGTTATTATTTCCAATCGTGGTCACCCCATCTTCATTAGTAGATCGATGAATCGTAACAAATTCTCTTAAGGTATTTCCATTTCCGATAACCGTAGTTGTAGCACCTCCCTTGAATGAAACGTCCTGAGGATCTTGTCCGATTACGGCATAACTGTAGAAATGGTTGTCGTTCCCTATAATCGACTTTCCCCTGATGAATACCCCTGCTTCGATGATATTATTGTCACCGATCTGTGCAGGGCCTTCAATGATCACATTCGGGCCTATTTCATTGTTTTTTCCTATTTCTGCCCGCTTGTCAATAAGTGCACTTGGATGAATTGCCATAAAGCGTCCTTTTATATTTTTGGGGATACATCCCATTTTGGGGATATATCACAGAAAATGAATTACCAGTGCTACTGGTTGTAGTCCATCATGGCAGTCATTTCAGCTTCAACCACAACCGTGTCCCCAACCAGGGCCCTACCCCTGCATTTAGAGATTTTACCTCCCCACCTGACAATCTCCACCTCAAGGGTGAGCACATCCCCTGGAACAACCTGTGATCTGAATTTAACTTTGTCAAGTGCCATGAAGTAGATCGGTTTGTTCTTGAGATTGTGCTGTTGAATAACCAGCAGAGCTGATGCCTGTGCAAGTGCTTCGACCTGCAATACACCCGGCATCACAGGGTAATCGGGAAAATGTCCCTGAAAAAATGCTTCATTTACTGTGACATTTTTTATTGCTGTGAGACCATTTTCGTGGATCTCAATCACTTTGTCCACAAAGAGAAAGGGATATCGATGAGGAATCATCTCCTTGATCTGCGCTAAATCCAGCGTTTTCTGATCTTCAGCCATGCCTGATCCTCCGGGTCGTGATGGTATGCAACAAATGTATAAAATTATTCAACATGTGATATGTCTTCTAATTCCAGTTCAAGGGGGGCTAGAGGTTCACTACTCTGCAAATCGAGAAGCTTCTCATCGAGCCTGAAGAGGACTTTATCCGTCAGATTGATATCTTCGCTGCCGTACACAAAATTGCCGGAATTGTCAAGAACGAGGCTGAAGCCTTCCAGCTCGCTTGTCTTTTTAATGGCTTCCATGATGTCGCGCTGTACAATTTGGAGAATAAGGGAGTCGTGTATATTTCCCGTAGATTCAAGAAGATAACTGTTGTACGTAAGCAGGCTCAATACCTCCTTCTGGTCATCGATTTGGCGCTGCAGGCCCATTCTCTCTGTCGTGCTGATATCGTAGAATTCATCCCTGTATAGATCCCGCAGCTGTTGTATGAACTCCTGCCTGATTGCAATTTCTGTTTCGAGGTATCTGTATATATAGGTGTCCACCACTGCATCGATGTCTATATACCCCACCCTTACCAGGGTAATCGCCCATGCAGTACTGATGGGCAGCAGTATCAACAGAGGTAGCAGAAATAAAAATGTCTTTAGCTTTTTTATCATGGTGCATCCTTCCCCAGACGTTCTATGTACCCTATCACGTCATCATGCATTGATCAATGTACCGAATATTTTCTCAGAAATATCCTGCCACTGCAAGTACAAAGTCCCAATCCCTGAAAAAGGATTGACTGTTTGCCCACTGCCACTCCTGAGCGCTCTTGTTGTACTTGAAACGTCTCGTCAGATATATGCGTATCGGAAGACCGGGAATCACGAGGCTTGCACCGAGGCCGAAGCTGTACCAGAGGTCTCTCGGATCGAGTGAGAAGTTTGACGCATCGTTCAGGTATAGCCCGCTTGCGTCGAAGAAGAGCAGGCCCCACACGTATCTCTCGACAATGGGGTAGCGGTATTCGAGGCTGAAGTTCATTTCGGCGTGCCCACGAAGTGAGTAGAGGCTAGGCCACTGAGTACTTGGGTGCGACCATCCCCTACCCTCGTTCCAGGTATCAACCCTGAGCAGGTCTGTGTTGTCTGCGGTCACCCGCCTTCCGGGATAGGGAACGATGAAACCAAAATTGAGGCGCGTTGCCAGCACGAACTTCCAGAAAGTCTTCACGTTGTAGTTCATTTCCGTGTTCAGGCGTATGAAGTTGCTGTAGCCCCCGAGCAGCCCGCCGAAAAGATAGATATCCTGCGCAAGAAAGGACCCCTTCTTGGCGAAATAGGGAATATCACGTGAGTCCCTGTAGATATTCAGTTTCAAATAGTTCTTCCAGTACAAGGGATAGCCCTCATCGTACTGTTCCCGGAGACCTTCGTCGAAGGGAACGGTTAGTTTCCCTGTATCCTCATCAATTGAACTGCTCGAGTTTCTGAACACCGAGAAAGATAATTCATTGCTTGTACCGTAGTACCGCGCGAATCGCCGGCCGAGCCGCAGGGCAAGCCTGTATGTGGTGTTTAAATAGGTCATGCTAACGGCATTGATGAAATCTATGTCGTAGGGCGGTTCTGTTCCAGACCATTCCACCCCTTTTGGTAAATTTGTACCATCAGGCAGGTTGTTATCTGGATCAAAGACGTATATGTCATCGCCTCCCTGTTTTCCGTAATTGGTTCTGGCCCATGTGAAGGATATACCCGCAGAGGTGGGCGTGTTGAAAAGCCATGGTTCATCAAGGCCAACTTCCACGATCTGCTGTGTAAATCCAATCTGCACCTTTTCGTAAAGCCGGAGTCCCCTCCCCAGGAAATTATTTTCAGATACCTCCTCATAAAAAGAAATACCCCGTCCCGAAGTGGAATAGGTCAGGCCAAAGCTGAAAAGCCCTGTTCGCTGCTCCTCCACATCGAAAATCAGGTCTATGAGGCCAAGCTCATTGCCCGGTTTCACGTCGATGTTCACTGCACCAAAGTACTGAAGGCTGTACAGTTTTTCAGTTGAGCGCTGTATCTTACTTGAGTTGAAAATTTCGCCCTCCCGTATGGTTATCTCCCTGATAATGACGAAGTCTTTCGTCTTTTCGTTTCCGGTAATGAATATATTCTCAACATGTGCCCGGCTGTTTTCAGTAATGGATATTCTGTATGCGAGTGTCAGGTTTTCAGTGTCCTTTACCTCTTCCACATCCATAAGGAAGTAGATGTAACCGTTGGAGGCAAGTAAGCTGCGAATACCCTGTACGCTGGTCTCCCACTGTGTTTTATCGAATACATCTCCTTCACCGAGTGAAATCTGAGAGAAAAGCTCTTCATTGGTGAATATCTTGTTTCCAGAGATTTCAGCACCGGCATAGGTATACTGCTTTCCCTCAGCAATGTAGAGGGTGATATGCATCTCCTCGCGTTTCTTCTTTTCATTTTTTTGTGTATCAATGTCCACTTTGATGACCCTGGCATCGACGTAACCTCTCTCCGCATAGTAGGCTTCGATACGGTCCTTGTCGAGCTCAAACTCATCATCCTGAAAATATCCGGAGCTGAACCAGTACCCCTTCTGCTTTGTCTCAATGATTCTTCTGAGGGCCTTTTCACTCACTACCTTAGCACCACTGAAACTCAGGGTCTTGATGACAACCTTCCTGCTCTCCTTTATTTTGAATATTATATCCACTGCGTTATAGGTCTCGCCGGATTTCCTATCCTTCTCCTTGACATCCTTTACTTCATAGGAGACCTTTGAACCTGGCCGCCCCTTTTCTTCGTAGAGGAGTTTAATACTGTCAACATCTATCAATAACTCGCTTTCCCTGAAAACTGAATCCTCTTTAAGCAGTATCTTGTCTTTGATCGCCCTGTCTTTGACCTTCTTGTTGCCGTTTATCTTAATTTCCCGCACATAGGGAAGCTCAACGAAGATGTAAGTTACAATGAGGCCTTTTTCAGATTCCTCCACGTCAATTGAAATGTCTTTGAAAAGATCAAGGTTGTAGAGGGATTTAAGGTCCTCATCAAGGGTCTTGAGGTCGAGGTTTTCACCCTTCTTCGTACTGATAACGCCCTTGACCTCGAATACATCATTCTTGAAGAGACCTTCATATTGAATATCAGCAATCTCTTTGCCCTCGTATTTACTGGAAGCAGAGACCATACCAGCCGTACTGACGAAGGCCATCAAGAGAAGCACATAGGCTACACGCCTGATACTCATTTGCCATAGCTCCGGAGCATAAATTGA
>JAGLSF010000005.1 GCA_023136305.1 Spirochaetota bacterium | reverse complement strand
GAGCTACCAACTGCTCCACCCCGCGTCGTGTCGTATTAATGTATACAGCCCTCGGGCATACGTCAAGAAAAATACTCCTTTGGCGCTGTATCACCGTTCGATTGTGATGTGTTACTACAAGAGGAAGAACGGAGCCCCGGAAAACCGGGGCCCCTTCATTCTGGATCAAACAAGGCGGACATTGGAAGCCTGCAGGCCCTTCGGCCCTTCCTTCAGTTCGAAGGTGACTTCCTGATTCTCGGTCAATGTTTTGAAACCATCGGTTTCGATCTCCGAATAATGCACAAAGACATCGTCACCGTCTTCCCTGCTGATAAACCCATAACCCTTACGCTCATCAAACCATTTTACTTTTCCTACTGGCATTACTGGTACATCCTCCAAAAGAATAAATGTATCTCTTGCATACACAAAAGATTATAAAGAATACCATTATTACATGCTCCCGGCAACCTTTTTCACCATGTATTACAGATTTTTCAGAAGGGGGTTTTCACTCAGACCATCATGTTCTACCCTCTCTTTCAACCGATTATGGGGACCCTTGTCCCGCAATTTTCGCATGTTCCCCTGCTGTACTTGCCAATACGCACGGAGTAGCTGTGCCGCTCGACAAGCACTGCTCCGCAATTATGACAGACTGTATTGGTTGGGCCGCTCACGTTTCCCAGATACACGTACCGCATCTTTTTAAGCGCCACTTCCTGCAGGCGCTCAAGTGTTCTGAAGGGTGTAGCCGGTGCCGTGAACTGGTATATAGGAAAGTAGGCAGAGAGGTGATAGGGTATATCAACTCGCAGGGACGAAAGGAAATCGGTCAGCTCTTCCATCTCAGCATCGCTGTCGTTGTAACCCGGAATCACGAGCGTGGTCACCTCGAGCAGGATCTTCGGATGTTTCGAAATCTCACTGATCGTATCGAGCACACCCTGAAGTTTTCCCCCGACTACCTTCCGATAGAACTCTGTGTTCATACCCTTCAGGTCGATGTTAAAGGCATCGGCAAAGAGGAGCAGTTCACCGAGGGGTTCCGGATTGATATACCCGTTGCTGACAAAGACATTCTTGAGCCCTGCCTTATGCGCAAGCTTACAGCAGTCGAGCACATACTCATACCAGATGAGCGGCTCAGTGTAGGTGTAGGCAATTCCGATGGAATCTCTGCTGCCCGCAACCGACACCAGCTCCTCCGGAGAATAGTACTGGGTTGGGTGTTCAGGGTTCTGTGAGGTTGAGTAGTTCTGGCAGAATTTGCAGCGAAATGAGCATCCCACCGTTCCGATGGATAGAATTGAGTTTCCCGGAAAGAAGTGATAGAGCGGCTTCTTTTCAATGGGGTCCATGGCAACAGAGGACACCTCACCGTATATGGCTGTATACAGCACATTTCCCCTGTTCACCCTGACCCGGCAGATACCCGTCTTACCCTCTGCAATGATACAGTTATGCGGGCAGAGACGGCACTGCACCCTGCCATCATCTCTCTTCTCATAGAAGGATGCTTCCCGTTCCATGTGAACCTCCCGATAACCATGTAAGCCCCGCAGCTGATCCATAGGTCGGTTGTCAATGGGCTGCGTGTTTCATTGGCTACAAGTTTTCCGTTAGAAACCGACCGAACAGGCCGCTTATCATACCGCCGATCAGGGCAAACAGAAACAGAAAGGGCAACAGGTAATAGGACAGCCGACTTCCGACGAAGATCGCATTCACCACAGCAAGCTGCGCTGCATTGCTCGTGACTGCTCCCACAATACTTATACCAACGAGGCTTACCCACCTTCTGCACAGACGATACATAAAAAACATGACTAGGAAAGATGAAAGTGCCCCTGTAAGACTGAGTACGAACCCTATTGAGAGAAAGGTACCCAGAAGGAGGGATGCGGCCACGACTCTGCCCACAATGATGAGCAGGACCTCCCTTGGTTTCATGACACTGAAAGCGTACAGAGTGATGGCGTTTGCAAGTCCGAGACGCATCCAGGGGAGGGGCTTGGGAATGATGGATTCTGCAATGGCAAGGAATATTGCGAGCGTAGCCAGAAATGCCGCACAGAAAACCCTCTTCCTTCCCAGGGACTCCCTGATGGTTCTGGAAATATCCGTGTTCGCAAGAGAGACTTGCTCAGAAGTACCCGTATTCGACATGCAGTACCCCGCACATAGAGTAAACCTGGCAAGCTACCGTATACACATCACCCTGCTCAGTAGCCTGCCTATCGAGAGACCCCGTCAACCCCACCCCGGTCACCCTTCATCTGAACAATGACCCGGTTCGGCAGGCACACCGCCTCCGCACCCGGTCTCGACAGGATGCCCATCTTGATGCATATTTTGTCCCTGCAGGGTGAATCCTCAACCCAGGCCTTTCCGTTTTCAATGATTACCCTGGTTGTACCAATAGGTCCTTCAACATCAACGACACGATTCACTGCTGGATCAAATATATAGCTGGTATCAGAGCCGGTGATCTCGATATACCTTTCAGAACCGCTAGAACCGTAGATCAGCGTGAAGAGGAGGAGAATCAGCCCCACCACCAGCACTATGACGATATAGTCCCCGATCTTGAAACCCTTCACCGTGTAATGACCTCCCGTGTAATGGCAAGGAATATGAGGAGTACCGCGAGCACGATCATGGCGATCTTATAGGTTGAGAGCTTTCCCTCTCTGCTCAGGAAGAGACCCACCACATAGAGCAGAAAACCGAATGCAGCCACCGTATAGGGAAGGCGAAAGGGCAGCACCCTGAACATGAAGAGTATGGAAAGCATGATACAGACTGCCGCCGCATAGATGAAGATGATGCCCATGGTTTTTCTGCTCAAGGGTCTGTCCCCCCTCTCCTCCACAATCTTAGTTGCACACTGTAAATAAATCAATGCCAAAGCTTGGAATCATTCCTGCATATTGAAATAGAGGATCTCGGTCTGTCCATACTTCTTCCTTCTGAGATAGAGGACCTTATCTCCAAAATCGGGAAGCTCCCGGCTGTACGCACGTTCGTGCACAAGCAGTGTCTGTGCCTCCCTCGCGAGCGCCCTTTGCAGCTCCCCGACCACTGCAGCGGTTTTTTCGTACCTGTAGGGCGGATCAATGAAGACGAGGTTGAACTGAAGACACCGGTTACGACGGAGGAACTGGAGTACATCGCTTCTGATGACCTGCCCCTCATACTCCAGTATCTCAAGATTCCTTCGAATTGACCTGACCGATTCACTGCTTTGGTCGACAAAGGTAACTGCCACTGCTCCCCTGCTGATGGCCTCGAGCCCGAGCGACCCTGTCCCCGCAAAGAGGTCGAGCACCTCAAGTCCCTGGACCCCGTTTTCAAAGAAGGAGTTCAGGGTAGAGAAGATTGCCTCCCTGACGAGGTTGGTCGCCGGACGAACACCTATGTCGGGCACATAAAGTCTTCTCCCCATGAAGCTTCCGCCTGTCAGTTTCAGAAAACGCTTCACATTCAGCCACCGAAATAGAGGACGGCGTCCCTGAAGCTGCGGCTCTGTATGAATCCATCCAGGAAACGCCGCCGCTCCTCCTCGGACCCCATCTCTCCCTCCAGATATCTCCTGCTGTCCTTCTGTGCCCTTGCGATGAGCCTCGTGTTTACGTCGAGGCTGTCGATGATGAATGAGGGCACCCCCGATTGCTTCCTGCCGATGAGCTCACCTGGTCCTCTGAGCTTCAAGTCCCACTCCGCAATCTTGAATCCGTCCTGTGTATCACGCAGAATCATCAGTCGGTTGAAGCTCTCCCTTCCCGTGCTCCGGTCGGGAACGAGAAAACAGTATGAGTCATGCTCCCCGCGCCCGATTCTTCCACGGAGCTGATGTATACTCGAAAGGCCGAAACGTTCGGCCTGTTCAATGACCATGACCGTTGCGTTGGACACATCGATACCGACTTCAATGACTGTTGTCGAGACCAATATCTGATACTCCCCGCCTCTAAAGGCCCGCATGACCCCTTCCTTCTCCTCATCATTCATCCTCCCGTGGATGAGCCCCACCGACAGGTCAGGATACTCTTCACTCTTCAATTTGTCATAGGCATTCATGGCATTCTTCAGGTCAGATTTGAGCGATTCTTCGATGAGCGGGTAGATGAAGTACGCCTGCCTTCCCTTTTCGACCTCTTCTCGCACCTTCCGGTACACCTTTTCGATTTCTGCCTGCTTTACAATCTCCGTTTTTATAACACCCCGTCCTGCAGGAAGCTCGTCGATGACTGAGACATCCAAATCCCCGTACAGTGTCATTGAGAGGGTGCGGGGTATGGGTGTAGCGCTCATCACCATACAGTCGGGATGATCTCCCTTCTCCCTGAGGCTTCCACGCTGAAGCACACCGAATTTCTGCTGCTCGTCAATAATGACCAGTGCCAGATCGTGAAACAAAACGGTGTTGGAGAATAGTGCATGTGTCCCCACAATGACCTGGACATCTCCCCTCAGAAGGCTCTCGAGAACCTCATCGCGAAGCTCGCCACGAACAGCGCCGCTCAGGAATTCGGTTCGAACAGCCAGATCACTCAGATATCTTTTCACCCTGTCGAAATGCTGCCGCGCGAGCACTTCGGTTGGTGCCATAAGTGCGACCTGCCCTCTGCGCTCAATTGTGTCGAGTGCGCAGACTAGGGAAACAACGGTTTTCCCCGAACCCACATCACCCTGTATGAGCCGGTTCATGGGTGAGGGTCGCGACATATCCTGCTCGCACTCCTCGAGCACACGCTTCTGCGCCCCTGTCAACTCAAAGGGAAGGCTCGTCAGAAACCTGTTCTTCATCTTTCCCTCAATGGGCATGCGGGTCTTTTGTATCTTCACTTTTTTGTCTTTCAAAAGGCCAATGGCAAGCTGATACTTGAAAAACTCTTCGTAGGAAACTCCCTCCCTGGCCCTCCGCAATGAATCAATGTCATCGGGATAGTGTATTGTTCGAATGAGCTCCCGCCGGCTCTTCAGCCTGTAGCCCCTGCGTATGATCTCGGGAATTTCATCCTGGACCTGATCCCCAACCACTCTCAGCACATGTTCTGTCAGGCTGCGGAGTTTCTTCTGGCTCAGCCCCACAGTCAGAGGATAGATGGGAAGTATGCGCAGCTCTTCGTCTTCACCCCCAAATGCGTAATCGAACTGTGAGAACAGAAGACCCCCCTTCCTGCACGAAACGGTACCTGTAAGGTAGAAGGTGGAACCAACCTTCAGTGTGTCCCTAAGATAATTTCTATTAAAGCAGTAGAGATAGGCATGGCCACTGGGATCGGCAACCTTGATTCTCAGATGTCGTCTTCCGCGGTGCTGGAAAGTGGAATGGCCGGAGACGGCCACCCTGCAGGTGACATGCTGACCGTCCTTCGCATCACGCAGATAGGTGATATGTCTCCTGTCCTCGTAATCCCTTGGAAAATGATAGAGAAGATCGCCTATCGTGGTAATGCCGAGCCTTTCCAGCTTCTCCGAAACTGAAGGCCCGACTCCCCTGAGGTACTGCATTTTATCATGAAGACCGGGATGCTCGGGCATCGTATGACCTTTGTATGATATCACGGACAACTTCCATCAACTGCTCCTCCACGGCCCGTTCATTCATTCCGCTCTGCCTGAAACCTGCCGGGTCAATCGGTTCCAGCACCCTGACCCTGACCTGTTGGGGTTTGGCACGATAGGGTTTCGTGAAAATCTTGTCTGTATTGACAAAAACCACGGGCAGAAGGGGCGTTCCCGTTTCCCTGGCAAGCCGAAAAGCACCACGTTTGAAGGCCCCAAGCTTCAGCTCGGGGGTGCGGGTCCCCTCAGGAAATATCCAGACAGAAACACCGGAGCGTAGGACATCCGCTGTTCTATCGAGGCTGCGAGAAGCAGACACAGCCCGCTCACGGACTATGGGTATGTATCCGGCAAAGCGCATTGCCCAGCCGATAGCGGGAACCTTGAACAGCGACTTCTTGGCAAGCCAGCGGAACTGTATGGGCACAGTAGCGTTACCCACCAGAATATCCGTATAGCTACGATGATTGGATACGATGATGTAGTTCTTGCCTTTATGAAGGTTTTCGAGACCCTCCACGTCAAATCGTACGCCACAGAGCACCCGGAGGAGAAAAATTGCCCAGTAGCGCACATTGTTATGAAAGAAATCCTGGCGACGGGGGAAAAAGGGGGAAATGATCAGCAGCAAAATGTCCCACAGGAGGGTTACTATACCTCCAATAAACCAGAAGAAAACCCCTCTGATCATAGTATTCCACCCTTAAAGGAGCATATAACCTCAGCGTCTGACCAGAGTTTTTCGAGCCGGTAATAATCCCGTCCCTCCTGAAGAAAAAGATGGATGATAAAGAAATTGTAGTCGAGAAGTACCCACGGTGAATCAACACTGGTGTTCCTGGAGAGGGATTTGACATCATACTCCTTCATGAAACTCTCCAGGTCCCGTATTAGTGCCTTTGTCTGAACCGAGGAGGTGACAGTACAGATGATGAAATAATCGGCAATACTTGTCATACCCTCGAGATCGAGAACCAGAATATCCCGCGCTTTCCGGTCACGAAGAAATTCGGCGATCTCCTTTACCCACTCTGCCAGTTCCTCCCGGGATCCCTTCTCTTTCGGAGCAGTCATCTCTCTCATCGTACTGTCTTCCCCTCGAAATCAATACCTATGATGATGGTCACGTCCACCAGTAACGTTTTATCAACCCGTGTATATACTTCCTTGCAATTGATGATGTCCGCTATTCGCTTTGCGAGGCGAGGCCGCCCTATACGATCGACGACCAAGGTGCGCTCATAATCGTTACGCATGGCATTCCCATAATGGACCACATTGAATCCATACTCAATAAAATAATTACGAAGGTTCTGTGCCTGGCCTGGGTTCCCGGAACCGTTGAGGATCTCCATCTTTATCTCATCACCAAAGGGTACCGGGCCTTCATCGCTGATGAATTTTTTTACCGTTTCTATTCTGTCTCTGAGCCATACACCGTTCTCCACGGGTGTTATGTACTGCTCGTCCTTTATAGTAATGTTCTTCCCGTGCATCTTATAGAAGAGCAGCCTCGATGAGTTCAATGTACTCATCTCGCCGGCAAGAAGTACAATGTCCCTTCTGCTGAAATTGGTATCCAAATCCCTCACGAGAATATTCAGGGCCTTCTGATTGATGAGCAGTGCGTTCACGTCATCCGCCCTGTCAAGGAGGGATTCTACATAGATACGGTGATTCTCCACAACCGACTTCATGCCCGAAGGCCCATAACGGTACTGCAGAAGCTGTTTTACCTTTGCACCGTCGAGAACCTGACTCCCCTCTGCAATATTAATGAACAATTCCTCTTCTGCATTGGTATAACTCATGGGCTCAGGAACAATTATTTCCAGGCCTTCAAGAAGATCAACGAGTTTCTCCACATCATGCAAGTCATAGGCAAGATAAAAGGGAAAGTCGGTTTTGGTTATCCGTTCGATCGTTTCCCTGACAACCTTCATACCGCCCCGGAAGTAGATGTTTTGCACGATATCGTAGACCGGCTTGTCCTCATAATCCACCTTCAACCTAGTTTTTGTGGGTATGAGAATGTACGCAAGCTTTTTTGTCTTTGGGTTGTAGAAACTTAAAGCTATTGTATCGGTCTCTTCTCCGTTATTGACCACCACGATAGTGGAGAGTATTGATTCAGATTTGAGAAGTTGTTCGACACCGCTTTCCCTGAAGTAGAATATGAAGTAGATGGCCCCCACCACGATTCCTATGGCAAGCAGAATGAGGAGAATGGATATCCAGTCAAAATCAGATTTTCTTCGATAGTCTTTCTGAAGCTTCAGGTCTGCAACATTGATCCTCATCTAATTTTCCCTGTTTAAAATGATTTCGTTATACGCGTCGATGGACTCGGTGAGTATACATCGTTCGCCATCCAGGAGATAGTTTAAAACCAGTTTCAGAATGTAAAGCATGGCAGCATCGAGGTTTTCCCGGGCCAGTTGTCCTGCCTTTTTCACACCACGCATGGTTCTTCCCGGTTCAATGAAATCCGCTACAAAAATAATTCGCTCAAGCAGGCCCATGCCCGGGCCGCCCGTTGTGTGGAGCTCAATACCGCGAAGGATATCCCTGTCATCTATACCAAACTGATTCCGTGCAACTACTGCACCTGCACGTGCATGGAGGAGCAGCGGTTCATGCAGAAATGTTTCGGAAAAAACAGCATCCGGTTCATCCTGCCGGATCAGACACTGCATATCATCCTGAGAAAAATCACGGGCTATGTCATGAAGGAGTGCCGATTTTGCTACCTTCCCGACATCACAGCCGTACTGGCGTGCGAGACTCTCCGCAGTATCGCAGACGCCGAGAGTATGCTCGTACCGTTCTCGACTGAGAAGCTCCCGCACCCGTTTCTGGGTTTCAGCCTTGCTGTCTGTAGAGTCCATTATCCTCTATATATTCATGTACGGGATCTGTCACGAGATAACGAACACTCTTGCCCTCCCGCATCAGATCCCGTATTTCCGAAGAATTTATCTGTATTTTTCTGCCCTCATAGAGACTGTATTTCAAGCCTATTATATCATTACTCTTCCCGCTGACAAATGGATAATTGGCCCGGACCAGTACGATGAAGTGAACTAGCCGGGCGAGCCTCTCAACATCCTTCCAGGTATGAAGTTCCGGCATTAAATCGGAACCGAATATAAAGTAGGGCCTGTCCTCGAACTGGTAATGTGCATAGATGTAGTCGACTGTGTCGATGGTATAGGAGTTGCCGTCCCGCCCAAGCTCCACATCCTCACAGCAGAATGCGTCGTTTCCCTGAATGGCAATATTTACCATATGCAGGCGATGCCGGGGATCGATCTTGTGTTCCAGTGGTTTGTGGGGAGGAATATTGGTCGGTATAAAGAGTATGCGGTCCAAGAAAAATTGCTCGCGCACATCTTCGGCAAGCCGCAAATGGCCAAGATGTATTGGATTGAAGGTCCCCCCCAAAATCCCAATTCTTTCACTCACCGAGATCCTCCATGAGGTGCACAATCGCATCCTTCAGCTCATCTATACCCCTTCTCATGACCGATGATATGGCAACCTTCCTTCCCTCGGTAGCTAAGGAAAAAAAGGCCTCTACACGATCATCATCCACTACATCGAGCTTTGTTCCCACGACAAGGCGAGGCTTGCCCAACAGCATGTTTGAGTGGCTCTTCAACTCTCCAGCAAGGGTCCGGTAATGCTCCTCATAATTTTCCTCAAAGAGGTCGAGAAGGAATAGCAGTATTTTCGTACGCTCTATATGTTTGAGAAACCGGATACCAAGCCCCTGGCCCGAGCTTGCCCCCTCGATTAGTCCAGGAATATCGGCAATGATGTATTCGCACCTGTCCCCATACTGCATGACACCAAGGTTAGGGGTAAGGGTGGTGAAGGGATATCCTGCAATTTTCGGTCGAGCATTGGTGATCACAGAGAGAAGTGTGGATTTACCAGCATTGGGAAGGCCCACGAGCCCGATGTCGGCAATGACCTTGATGTGGAGAGTGAGTACGATCTCACTGCCAGGTTCGCCGCCCTGTGCATAACGCGGCGCCTGGTTGGTTGCTGTCGCAAACCGTGCATTACCCCTGCCCCCCCTGCCTCCCCGCACAGCAGTGTAGGACTCGCCACCCAAGGTCAGATCTGCGAGCGTCCTTCCTGTCAGGGAATCGAGAATAACGGTACCGGGAGGTACATGGACAATGCTGTCTCCTCCGTCTGCACCATGTCGATTTCTGTCCCTTCCGGGCATACCGCTTTTCGCTCTTATACTGCCCTTCACCTTGAGATGGTACAGGGTCCTGAGATCCCTTCTCACACTTACGATGACATCGCCGCCCTTCCCGCCATCACCGCCGTCCGGTCCACCCTTTGGGACGTACTTCTCCCGCCTGAATGAAACTGCCCCTGCTCCGCCTTTGCCGGAACATACAGTTATATCGACCTCATCTACAAAACGCGACATAGGCTAACCGAAGTTGAAGATCATCATAATAATATTGATTTTTTTGAGAAATGGTAAGCCCAACTGCCGAATAGATCGGATGTGATGAAAATGTTTCTGGGATGAGAATAAGGGGAAAATATGGGTTATTCCGAATATACGGACACCCTTCTCTTTCCATGTCCGAAGGTTTCGAATTTCACGACTCCGTCCACTTTTGCGAAGAGGGTATCGTCTTTGCCCCTTCCCACATTGTTTCCAGGGTGTATACGGGTACCACGCTGGCGGACGAGAATTGAACCACCTGAGACAATTTCACCGGCAAATCGTTTCACACCCAGCCTTTTGGAATGGCTGTCCGTGCTGTTTTTTGTGCTGCCGCCGCCCTTTTTGTGTGCCATGGGACTGTCCCTCTCTTTAACCCTGAACGATTATTTGAGTGTACTGGGGTCTTGAACCAATCGTTCTTCGGTAATCTTTCCGTTTTTTATACTTGAAAACCCGAACCTTCTTCCCGCTTACATTGCCGAGAACTTTGGCCTTGAGCTTGACATCCTTCAGATAGGGTATTCCGATCTTGACCTCATCCTTGTCGCCTCTCATCAGCAGCACCTTGTCGATGCTTATTTCACTGTCCTGTTTCGCATCGAGCTTATCGACAAGTACCGGTTCCCCCGCTTCGATCTTATACTGTTTATTATTCAATTCAACCAGCCAGTACATACATTCCTCCAAAAACCTATAGTAAAATATAGGATTCACCCGGTAAAGTCAATACAACTTTAGCTTCTCAAACTAGATGGGCACCCACAGAGATAACACCCCCGGAGGGTTCATCCAAACTGCCTAAATGTGCCATAACGGTACTAGGAGCGCCTGGCGAGAATCAGGGTCACAAGAACGCTGAACTTCACGAAGAAGAGATAGAACACTTCGAGTATGTTGATCTGCATGGGAAATGACAGACTGATTCTGCTCTGAAGAAACCATATGCTGAACTGAAGGGGGAAGATGAAGAGTCCCAGGAACAGTATCGGCCCCAGTTTGCCGCGCTTATAAGTGAGAAAAAGCACGATGGAAATTCCATATATACAGACCGCGAGCGCAAGATCAAACAGGTGGAAGTACACAGTGGGCGTAAAGGGAAATTGAAACATCGGTTCACACCTATTGTAATCACTTTAATACATCTTGGCAACCTCTCCCCAATATGGCGAACTTCCTTCGCCAACACCCCTGTATTATAGAGCAGCCCCACACCACTTTTATTGACAGCCCTCTGACCATTCATTACAATAGGGTTGGGACGAAACATGCTAGCTACCATAGTCGTTATTGCCATCTTCATAGCCATCTTTCTTAGTGCCTTCTACGTCATACGTCTCCTCAAAAAAGTTAAATTGAAATCCTCCATTTATAAGAACATAGAGACGGGCTCAAAGGAACATGCAGCAAAGACATTGCTCGCAATGATCAGGAAAGACCCCTTTGACGTGGAAAAGCGGAAACAGGCTTCCGATCTACTCATGGAGATCGGTAATTACAGCGAGGCGGTTGTACAGCTTCAGAGCCTGCTCACCTACAGCCGCGGCAGGGAAGATAGAGACCAGAAGGAAATATACGGACTCCTTGCCGATTGCCACAAAGAGCTCGGTAATGTCGATGAGGCCTACAAAGCATACACGATCATGAGAAAGCTGGACCCCGATGACGTAGAACCCTATATAGAGCTCGGAAGGCTGGAAGTACGGCGAAAAGCGCTGAACGAGGCCCTGAAGTACTTCAAGAAAGCCCTCTCCATTCAGAGAGACAATTACTCAGTACTCAAGGAGATCGGTATCATCTTTTATCAGCTGAAGAAATATGCTGATACGCTCCGTCTCCTCAAGCTCGCTCACAACATGAATCCACAGGACCCCGAAATTCACTTCTATCTCGCTGAAGTACACAATGAGTTTGGTAATCACAACGATGCACTGGAACACTATATCAAAGCGCGGGTGGACTCGCGTTTCACAGCCGTAAGCCTCATGGAAGCAGGTAAGCTGCTCAGTGCATACAAGAATTATGCGGATGCTTTGAGAGTGCTCACACTTGCACTGAAATCAGAGGGACTACAGAGAGACCAGAAGTTTGAAATCACATATGAGATCGCAGAAGTGTATCTCGCACAGGGCGATATTCAGAATGCCCTCAAACAGTGGGAGCGAATCCTTGCTCGTTCGTCGGACTACAGGGACGTTCGTGCCAAGGTGGAAAAGTACGAAAAGATGAAGTACTCGAATGTGCTCAAGGCCTATATGACAGCCCCTCTGTCCAGCTTTTTGAAAGTGTGCCGATATATTGCAGTAAAATTCGCCGAAAATGTGGTGATCATGCGTGTCGGCAGCCAGCGCGACTCATCTGTTGAGATATTCGCACAGGCAATCTACAAGCACAGGAACATGACAATTCTTTTCAAATTCTTCAGAGGAACCTCAAAGGTAGGCCAGCTGGCAATACGTGAGTTCTACGAAAAAGTGAAGGAAACGAAGGCGAAGCTTGGTATCTGCATGACGAGTACGGAGTTCACCGACGAGGCGTTAAACTTCGTCGAGGGACGCGCACTGGAGCTCTACAGTGGAGCACAGTTTAACCGTCTCCTGAAAAGGGTGGAAATCAAAAAACCCTCCACAAAGCCCTCACGTTGAGATGCTTCTCTTCAGCCGATCGAGAATATTGAGCGCCTCGAGAGGCGTTATACTTTCAAGATCAACCTCCCCCAGTTCCTTCATGAGTATCTCATAGGGGGAGGGAAAGAGGTCGAGCTGTGAAGCAGGCCTGGCCATTTCGACGCTTTCCCTATCTCCTCGAAGACCGCCATGTCTGTCGGTTTTCTCTCCCACAAAGAGGGGGATGTGTCCTCCAAAATTTGTTTCCAGGCTGCTTAGAATGGATTTCGCCCTTTCGATTACGCTGTCAGGAATACCCGCCATTCGTGCGACCTCTATGCCGTAGCTTTTTGAGGCTGATCCCGGTACGATTTTTCGCAGGAAAATAACACTGTTGTTCCACTCTTTTACAGTCACATTGCAATTGACAATACCGTAGCGGTCTCGCAAGGCCGTAATTTCATGATAATGGGTGGCGAACAGTACTTTCGCCCCAACCGTATCGTTGAGCAGATACTCGAGGACTGCCCAGGCGATCGAAAGGCCGTCATAGGTGGATGTGCCGCGCCCGATCTCATCCATTATGATAAAACTTCGCTCCGTTGCATAGTGGAGGATGCGCGAAGTTTCGATCATCTCCACAAGAAAGGTGGACTCGCCCTTGATGAGCCGGTCGGTGGCACCGATTCGGGAAAATACACGATCGACAAGTCCTATGCGGGCCCGTTTGGCCGGCACATAACCTCCCATATGGGCCATTATGATGATGAGGGCCGCCTGTCTGAGGAAGGTCGATTTACCGGCCATATTTGGCCCGGTGAGGATCATGATTCGGCGATCACTGTCGTTGAGCACAAGGTCATTGGCAATGAATGCCTCCTCACCGAGGGCCTCCACAACGGGATGCCTCCCCCCATCAATGTCAATGATGTTCTCCTCTACTATGTCCGGCTCGGTATACTCGTTATCCCTGGCCACAGTTGCAAGAGTTATACACACATCAACAGAGGCAATCGCTTCCGCTGCCCGATACAGCCTATCCGTATGCTGCAGGATTTCCCTTCGAATATTTTCGAAAAGTTCGTACTCAAGTGCGTCCGATTTGTTCCTTGCCTCCATAAGAAGCGTCTCATGTTCCTCCAGTTCCTCGGTCGTAAAACGCTCGGCGTTGACGAGGGTCTGTTTCTTGATATAGTGTGAGGGTATCAGGTGCAGGTTAGGTTTTGTGACCTCGATATAATAGCCAATGATCTTGTTGTACCGAACCTTCAGTGATGCAATGCCATGTCGACGCTGTTCCTCCAGCTGATACCTGTTTATCCATTCCCTGTTCTCCCGCCCAAGCTTTCGATACCTGTCGAGCTGTTCATCATAGCCATCCCGAATTATCCGCCCCTCATGCACACCGGGTGGCGGTGCTGCATCGATTGCTTTTTCGATGAGATCGATGATTCCACTGAAATTGCCAAAGCCCTCCAGTTCCTTCTGGAAGAGCTCCGTATCCACGGCAGTCAGCCTTTCCCGCATCCCGGCAGCAGCACGAAGTGAATCCTTCAGTCCGATTGCATCACGGGCATTCCCCTTTGCTACCGAGAGTTTGGACACGATGCGTTCAATATCCAGTATGCATGCCAGGCTGGACCTGACTGATGACGCCGCTTCTCCTCTTTTATAGAAAAGGGACACCTTTTGCAGTCGTTCCTGAATCTGCTCTTTGGTACCGAAGGGACTGCTCAGGTTCCTGCGCAGGAGGCGTCCGCCCATTGCCGTTTCGGTTCGGTCCAGGATGTGAAGAAGGGTTCCTGCACTGCCGCCGTCCGTTTGATTCTGCGTGAGCTCCAAATGCTTTTTCGTGGCATTGTCGATGAACAGCGCCCCTTCCCTTCGAATACCTCTGACCCATTGCATATGCCTCAGTTCCTGCTTGACATTCTGTATCACATATGAGAGCAGTGAACCGCAGGCCGTGACTTCCAGCTCATCACGCAGCTCGAATACATCCGTATTCTTTACTGCATAGTGCTTTTTCAGTGACCTCTCTGCATCTGAAGCGTTGAAGAGATGATCCTCCCTCACACGGAATACCACATCGGCGTGCATTATCCTTACCCCGGCCAAAATTTCGGACAGCAGTGACCCTTCACCGAGGGATTCGGGATAGATGATTTCCCGTATGCCGTTTTCCTCGATCTCATTCAGCACATGGTCAATCACATCACCATCGCGGATAAGACTCGACACAAACTCACCGGTGGAGACATCCAGCGATGCGACTGCAAGTTTCCGTTCTCCCTTGATCTCAGTACCGAGAAGCGCTGCGATGCAGTTTGCGCTCTTGTTGTCCAGGAGTTCAGGATCGGAAATAATACCCGGCGAAATAATCTCCACGACCTCCCGTTTTACGATACCACGCACCTGCGAGGGGTCTTCTGTCTGTTCACAAATAGCTACTCTGTTGCCCTCTCCAAGCAGTTTTGCAATGTAGGTGTCAGCAGCATGAAAGGGAAAGCCGCACATTGGAATGCCGTTTCGGTTGGTGAGTGTAATGTTTAGGACCCTCGAGGCGTACACCGCATCCTTCTCGAACATCTCGTAGAAATCACCCAGTCTGAAGAGGAGCACGGAGTCATCGTTTTCCCGCTTGATGCGGGTGTACTGTTCCATTATTGGGGTCTGCCTGGCCATGTCACTGATCCCCTATGATAAATCCGCTGAAGCCCCGATCCTGAAGATCATCCAGGACTGCTCGGGCTTCTTCTTTCGTGGAGTAGTCGCCCACACGGACCCTGTAGTAGTCCACATCCTCAACCTGAGCCTGAATAAGAAAGGCTGGATAACCCAAATTTTGCAGCTGCCCGACAAACTTCCAAGCATTCCCTTCACTGGAAAAAGAGCCTAGCTGCAGGGCGTATCCTCCATTGATCGCCGCTGCCTCATCCGGTTTTTTCGCCTCATCCTCCCCATACACATAGCGGCCTGTGAGGAGGGATTCATCATACACCGGCTGTACTGCCAGAGTATCATACCCGTCATCATCTATCCCTTCCAATTCGGCCTGTGCCTGCAGAGCAAAGGGGGTGCCTGCATACTGCGTCACGATCACCGCATATACGGCATGGGCCATGTCCCATTGGGTCTGCGCTGCGTAGACCTGGCCAAGGTACCAGAGCGCTTCGGACTGCTCCATGAGCAGCGGTGCGGTACCGAAGAGACCTTTGAGCAGGTCCTCTGCCCGGTCATAACTCCCGACAGCAATTAAGGATTTTGCAATCTCCAGATAGAGCCCCGGATAGATGTCCCTATATTCCTCACCGCCGGTAGCGTTCATAGACTCAATCGCCTGTGCAAAGAAAGCGAGGGCTCCGGCCACATCCTCATCGTCCGCAAGGATGATGCCGGAGAGGTAGTACGCTGAGGGAGTGAATATTATAGCTCCCCCCATCTCATTCTGCTCGATGGCAGAAAGATATTCCAGTGCCTCCGCGGGCCTGCCCTGCAGGAAAAGCCGGAAAGAGAGCTCGAATCGGACAGCATCGATGAGAGGAAAGCCGGGTGCATTTTCTATCAGATCTTTCAGGCATTGGGTGGCGTCCCCGCTCTGCTCCTCCATGGTGCACTGTTTAAATCCTATATAGGCAGCCGCAGGGGTGGCCGCTCTCCTGTATGCCATGGAATAATACCGCAGGGCCTGGCGGTTGTTACCTGTGGATTCGTAGCCCCGGGCGCGTTCTATGAGGGATTCTGTCTTCCCGTCCACGGGAATCATATAATCATCACCGGTTGGAAAGTATGAGTGGGCAATGTCATGGGGCAAAAACCTCATGCGGTAAACTTGGCCACCTTCTTCGGCATGCATGCGAGTGGCATAGGAGGGAAGGAGGAGTGTGCAGAAAAGCAGAGATATACACAGATATGCCCCATGCGGCCGCATCATGCTATTCCTCTGTAAGTCTCTCGCGAAGCGAGAGTAGCTTTAATAAAGTGCAACGCGAGTTTATTTGCTATGTTTGGTTACGGCTAAAAGCCGCGCTGTGCCCTACCTCCTAAAAATCTTCCCTCTCGTACCGAAGAGTGCAGCTCAGACTGCGCGCACTTCACGGGCGCGCAGGGTGTTTCCGGCAATACTTTCTATCTCCACATCAATGAACCTGCCGGGCCCCAGATCGGTGGGAACAATCACCATCTTGTTTTTTCCTGTCTTGCACAGCATTTCAGAAGCATTCTTCTTGCTCTCACGCTCAATCAAAACGGTGGCGCGCTTCCCTATCTCATCCTCATTTCTCTGATGGGAGATACTACGCTGCAGTTCAATCAGTTCTTCAAGCCGTCGACCTGCTGCAGCAGTGTCGTAGGTGGTCGCCAGTTCTGAGGCCCCCGTAAAGGGGCGGGATGAGTAGCGATAGGTGAAGGCATCATCGTACCTGACTTCACGCACCACATCGAGGGTCATGGCAAAATCTTCATCAGACTCAGTGGGAAATCCGACGATTAGGTCTGTGGTGATCGCCGCATCGGAGAAATGGGTGCGGATTGAATCCAAAACCGACCGGTAATGGTCCAGCGTATACTGCCGGTTCATCAGAGAAAGTATCCTGTCCGAACCGCTCTGCAGAGGAAGATGCACATGATTACAGACTTTCTCAAGCCCGGCTATACGCCTGACGATGTCATGGTCGAAGTCTCTGGGATGGGAGGTGAGAAAGCGAATCCACTGAATGCCCTCAATATCATTGATCCTTTCAAGAAGATCTGCAAAACCTATATCACCGCTTTCCCTGCCGTATGCATTGACATTCTGGCCCAGCAGTGTTATTTCCACCACCCCCCGAGCGGCCAGCTGGCGCACTTCATCGATCACCGCTCCAGCAGGTTTACTCTTCTCCGGACCGCGCAGATGGGGGACAATGCAGTAGCTGCAGTAATTGCTGCACCCCATGATGATGTTGACCCATGCGCTGTGCCCCTCCGCTCTCGAACCTTTGAAGGGGGAAAAATCGTACTGCTCCCTGTCTGTCAGTACCACAGGGTTTCTGGTCCGGCCGTACTCCCGAACTGCATCGGGGATATGCATATAGTGATAGGTTCCGGCCACCACCTTTATCTCGGGAAATAGTTCCATGATTCGATCACTTTGCTCCTGTGCCATGCATCCGGCCAGTACAATGAGAGGTTCTCCGCGGCGCCTGGTACGAAGTGAGCGGTAGTAGCCCAGCCGACCAAAGACACGCTCCACTGCATGCCCGCGCACCGAACAGGTGTTAAGCACGATAACATCAGCATCATCCTCACAGGAGACCTCCTCAAATCCCCTTGTCTGGAAGGAGAGGGCGATGTCGATCGAATCCGACTTGTTCATCTCACATCCGTATGTTTCTATAAAATAGGTGGTGGCCATTCTGCTCATCCATTGCAGGAGTTACACTGCTTCGCATATAATAATACCGTTTTGTTGCCTTGGCAGAATGAAAACCACGGGCGTGGTTTTGGAAAAGTTGATGAAAGGAGGTAAGAGACACCTAATAGAACGAGACGTTCACAGAGCCGCACATTGGGCAGGCATGGACCCCGCCGAGCTCATCCTCGTAGTCAGGAAAGTCGTTTCTTTCAGGGTAGATCTTTTCCTGCCAGCGAAAATCACAGTCCTCACAGACAAAGGTCTTGTTGATGCAGGGTTCAGTCTCGAGATCTTCCGATTCATCCACATCACTGAAGACCTCAGGGTCCCCGTGTTCCTCAGGAAAATCCATGTTGTGCTCCAGGGTACTCTATATAAAAGACTAACGAAAGATGCCTATTTGTCAATACTTTTTCAGGGATTTTTATTTTGAGGCGATAGAGGACGTAGAAGCCGGCAAGCTGCTTCCGATTATCCTGTCCATGATCCCGGTCAATTCCAACTCTTCTATAAGGTGCATCTTTTCCTCGCTGCTTTCAACAAGCTCCACCAGTCCGCTGCAGTCAACGTCACAGGTCTCGATATATATCCCCCTGTGGGGGCTCTCTGAGATTTTCGCCCCCTTATGGAAGAGCTCCTCCCTGAGCTTTTCACCCGCGCGTATTCCCGTATATTGAATCTCCATATCCACACCGGGTGTGCATCCCGAAAGAATAATCAGGTTCTCCGCAAGGTCGCGAATACGTATGGGATCTCCCATCTCGAGCACATAGATGTTGCCGTTGCCCTCAAGAGTTCCGGCCTGAAGGACGAGGCTGGCTGCCTCATGGACCGTCATGAAATAACGCTCCATTCCGGGCGAAGTGATGGTTACGGGGCCCCCGCGCTCGATCTGCCTTTTAAATACCGTTATGACGCTTCCGTTCGAGCCGAGCACATTGCCAAACCTGACACTGCTGGCCCTCAGCCCCTTCCCGGCATAGCACTTAACAAGGAGCTCACCGATGCGTTTGGTCTTTCCCATGACGGAGACCGGGTACACGGCCTTGTCCGTTGAAATACCGATAAACCGCTCCACGCCGTAGTACAGTGCAAGCCGCAGGAGGTTTGCCGTGCCGACCACATTGTTGAGAAAGATCATACGGACATTGTCTTCCATGATCGGTACATGTTTGTATGCAGCGGCATGATATACGACTTCAGGTTTGTGCTTCATGAAGATCTCTTCGAGCATGGGGCCATTCTTGATGTCCGATACCCGTGTTCTGACGACTTCAGCCGCATGGGGGCTGCCTTCCCCGATGGTCTGAAGGAGATAGAAGAGGCCATTCTCACTGATATCCAGAAGCAGCAGCTCCCGGGGCTTATAGGTGAGGAGTTTTCGGACAAGCTCGGAACCGATCGATCCGGCTGCACCGGTAACAAGCACCACACGACCTCTGACACATGCCCGAATCTTATCCGACTCGATATGCACCTCCTCCCTGTCCAGCAGGTCCGCGGGATGGATGCTCTTGATCTGTTCATAGCTCACATTCCCTTCGATGATTTCCCGTGTCGAAGGTACGATGAGGAGTTTGACCTTTTCCTGTTTACAGATACGGACGATTTCACGGATAACTGGTTTTCTTATGGAAGGCATGGCAATGATGACCTCGTTGATGTCACGTGTACGGATCACTTCACGCAGGCTTTCCCTGCCTCCACGCACGGGAACTCCGCCCGGAGACAGACCCTGCTTGGCCGCGTCATCATCCATGAACCCCTGCACCTCTATGTTTTCCTCTGGACGCCGCCTTACCTCAGCAAGGACCATCTCACCGGCTTCACCGGCCCCGTAAATGAGTACCCGTCTCATGCATGCTGCTCCCAAATGGAATATGGATCTTTTTCTTCTTTATGTATCGGCAGAAACAGCCCGGTATAAAAAATAACCAGGGCATTGAACAGGGTGTAT
>JAGLSF010000049.1 GCA_023136305.1 Spirochaetota bacterium | reverse complement strand
CCTCAAAAAGGAAACTGTGTCAGAAGCCGAGATAGTCTGCATCGGCCCGGCGGGTGAAAATCTCGTCCTCCTGGCATCGATAATGACCGATGGAGTTCACGGCCGCGCTGCCGGTCGGGGAGGTGTTGGTGCTGTCATGGGATCGAAAAATCTCAAAGCCATAGCAGTGTGGGGCAGAAAAAAAGTTAACATTGCCGACCGGAAGGGGCTCAATAAGTTTGTGAAAATACGCGCGAAGAACATGCTCGAAGGAGCAAAGGTTTTAACAGACTACGGCACCTCCTGCGGCCTTGAGCACAGTGAAATTATTGGAAACCTTCCAATTAAAAACTGGTACCAACGCAGATTTGAGGAAGGGGCCTCAAAGATCTGCGGGCAGACCATGGCTGAGACTATTCTTGCAGAAAAGTACGCCTGCGGCGGATGCATCGTGAGATGCGGCAGGTCTGTACATGCAGGAGAGGGGGGGAATGCGGCGGATGATATTATCGGGGGTCCTGAATATGAAACTCTCGCTCTTTTGGGAAGCAATCTGCTGATAGATGAACTTAACGTGATCGTTAAATCAAATGAGCTCTGCAACCGGTTTGGGCTTGATACGATCTCGACCGGATCTGTCATCGGGTTTTCTATGGAAGCCTTTGAACGGGGTCTCATAACGGCCGAGTCTGCCGGGGGTATCGAGTTGCGGTGGGGTGATGGCGATCTTGTGCACGATCTGATACACAGGATCGCACATCGAAACGGTATAGGAAAGCTCATGGGCCGGGGGGTGAAAAAGTTTGCCGATGAACTGGAGGGTACCGCACATGAGTTTGCCATACACGTGAAAGGGCTTGAATTTCCCGCTCATGACCCGAGGGCAAAGAGCAGCCTTGCCCTTGCCTATGCCACGTCCAACAGGGGAGCCTGTCACCTGCAGGCACTGAGCATGGATTTTGAGGAAGGGTTTGCGTGTCCCAGCCTTGGATTTGACAAAACCTTTGACAGGTTTACTTCTGAAGGGAAAGCCGAGCTCGTAGTTAAGAGCCAGAACGTAATGTCTCTTTTTGATTCATTAAAAAGCTGTAAATTCCTCATCCATTTCGGTATGGAGCCTGATTCAATGGTCGAGTGTTTGAATCTGGTTACCGGTTTAAATATGACAAAAGAGGAGCTCCTGAAAGCTGGAGAGAGGATTTTTAATCTGAAACGCATGTTTAACGTCCGTTGTGGTATTTCAAGAAAGGATGATGCCATTCCATTACGGATCGCAACCAATAAGAGGGGCAACGGTAATTATGAGGACAGCCTGCCTCATTTAAGTATAATGCTGAATGAGTATTACAAGCTCAGGGGATGGGACGAGATGGGGATTCCGAAAAGCGAGAAGCTGACTGAACTGGGACTCGAGTGGTGCCGGCCGGAAATAAAATGATGGTTTACTAATCTTTTAAGGGAAATAATATTTGGGAAAAATTACAAAATTACTGGATACATTGAACAGGCTTTGTGATACCGAAGAGAATAAGCGGAGGCAGTCCCTGTGGCTTGAATCGGAATGTCCGATCAGAGGCGAAACACAATGGCACGGGATTCCCGGGGCAGGCGTACGGCCCGGGGCTGCTATGCCGGTAACTGCAGAGTGCCTTAATACATTGTGGCTGGAAATTTTAGGCTTCAGGCTTGATCGATATTACAACGATCCGGAGTACTACCTCGAGCATTATTTACGGATGAAGATTGAGAAGTTTACGGGCTTTCCCGACGACACACCCATCGATAGAAATATTCCCATAGGGTTTGGGGTTGTATTCGAAGCAGGAATTCTTGGACAAAAATACTATTTATCACCCGATGAAGAGCCCGCATTTGTTGCAGCTCCAGTTATTACGAAGGCAAGTGATTTTCCCGCAGTTTTCGACTTTGACAGTATTGAGATCATTAAAACGGCCCAGAGATTCCATAATGTAATCAGAAATATAGCCGGTAAAGAATTCAACGTTATTTTCCCCGTCTGGTTCAGGGGGCCCCAGGGTGTGGCTCTATATATTCGTGGATTTGAAAACTTCCTGATCGATTTGACTGATAATCCCGGGTTTGTTCACAGAACTATGCGCTATGTAACAGATGCCCAAAAAGCTTTTATAACATGGCGGGCACGCTATCTCGAAGAGCCTGTATACAAGGTGGATCTTTTTAATGATGATATTCCTATTATGAGCCCGGAAAGCTACACGGAATTTGTATACCCCTATGAGCGGGAGTTATGTGATCTCTACGGCGGTATATACTATTGGCACTCCTGCGGAGACATAACGAGGCATATACCGGATATCAATCGGTTAGGGGATATTGATCTATTGGATTTTGGAGTCTCAATGGATGATAAGGGTGCAGGGCTCAGTACCCTTAACCGATCGCTGAATATTGAGATGAGAGTTTTAGCACACAGGTATATACAAAATGCTGCAGATGATGAAATAGAGGTGTACATGAGGGATATTGTTGTGAGCTGCAGAGAGAGAAACATTGAAAAATATGTCCTTCGTACGAGCGGTATGTCCCTGCTTCTCGGTGCCAGGGAAGATCTCAAACGCCTAGTAAGGTGGGTAGAACTGACCCGAAAAGTACAGGGCGAGTTGTCATGATTGGATGATCAGTTAGTACCTTTATTTCCAATTTTCCTGCTTTTCAGGCAAGAAAATTCTTTTAATAGAGAATGTGGCTTGTCCACATTAGGGGACTGCAGGATGCAACAGCAGGAAAATGTTATGGAATCAGACCTTTATCAGATCAGGCAGGAAATACTGCAATGGGTGAAAAAAGAATAGCTCTCGTTACAGGTTCGGCAGGTGTTTTGGGCCTGGCGGCTGTAAGAGGGCTTCTCGAGGACAGGATAAAAGTTATCATGGCTGATATTGACGGGACAAAATTGTTCCGGTCGTCTGCAGATATAGATGGCGATACACATCCCGTTGTCTTTGACGTCGGTGACGCACAGCAGGTATTCGAAGCCGTTTCAACAATTAAAGAGGAGATCGGTGATATCGATATACTTGTGAATAATGCGGGAATTTTATCGACTAATAAATCATCAGCCACAACTCCTGAAGAATGGCAGAGGGTCCTGCGGGTCAATTTGGACGGCGCCTTTTATCTTTCAAAAGAAGTAATCCCCGGAATGAAGAAAAAGGGGTGGGGGAGGATTATAAACGTTTGTTCTCTTGCAGCAAAGAGTGGGGGAATAACAGCGGGAACGGCCTATTCTACCTCCAAGGGGGCCTTGATGTCTCTCACCTTTTCGCTTGCCGCTGAGACGGCAGCATTTGGAATTACGGTAAACGGCATCGCTCCCGCTTATGTAAAAACACCGATGGTGATGGAGCAGCTTACAGAGAAACAGCGTCGAGATCTGTTGAAAATGATTCCTGTCGGCAGGTTCTGTGAGCCGGAAGAGTTTGCATACGTCGTTCGCTTTCTTGCAAATCCGTTTGCCGGATTTATTACCGGTGAAATAATCGATCAAAACGGCGGGCTGAGGTTTGACTGAGTCAATTATATTTCGAATGGAAGGTGGAAGAGACAAGAGGGATACTCGAAAAAAGTACCAGCTGAGGAAAAAATTGTTAATATAATTTCACTGCTGTCCGGGCGTTTCATTTTTAAAATGATGTAATTTATTTAGTATCAATACATTAATACGAAAAATCACTTTTATCGACTTGAAATCAAACTTATACTATGGTCACTCAATAATTAATCAACAAAGGGGAGTGGCCAATGTATACAGGAAAAATTGTTTTTCCCCAAATAATGGACTTTATGCCAATGTATGAATTACAAAACTATTGCCATTTAATAAAAGAAGGATAACCCTATGAATCATGACAATAAGCTCGATTTAAAGATCGACACAGCGCTGCTTGATGAGCTTACCCACCATGCGGAAAAAATGAACCGTATCCCCCTCGACCTATACCAAAAATACTCGGTAAAGCGGGGTCTGCGCAATGAGGATGGTACCGGAGTTCTCGTCGGTCTGACAGAGATCGGGGACGTGCACGGATACATTATCGATGAGGGAGAAATCGTGCCGGTTGAAGGTCGACTCGAGTATCGGGGAACCACCGTGAATGATATCACGAATGGATTTCAGGCGGAGAAGCGGTTCGGTTTTGAAGAGGTCTGCTATCTCCTTCTGTTTGGCGCCCTGCCCACACGGCAGCAACTCACACAGTTCACGACTATCCTGGGAGAAAACAGGGCGCTTCCCAACGGATTCACGGAAAACATGATTCTCAAAGCTCCGAGTCGGGAAATCGTAAACAAGCTGGCTCGCAGTGTCCTGGTGTGTTACTCATACGATCCCAATCCTGACGATATCAGTTTGAAAAATGTACTGCGCCAAAGTATTGAGCTGATCGCTCGCTTTTCCACCATGGTGGCCTACGGATACCAGGCCAAGAGTCACTACTTCGATGGTAAGAGTCTGTTCATTCATCGTCCCCAGAAAGACCTCTGTACGGCTGAAAACCTTCTGCACTTGATTCGCCCGGACAGCAAATTCAGTCGGCTGGAAGCGGAGACTCTGGATATGGCTCTGGTTCTTCATGCCGAACACGGTGGAGGAAACAACTCCACCTTCACGACTCACGTGGTCAGCTCCACAGGGACAGATACCTACTCGGCTATAGCCGCCGCCGTGGGCTCCCTCAAGGGACCCCTTCACGGAGGAGCCAATCTCAAAGTGATGGAGATGATGGCGGATATCAAAGAGCATGTGAAGGACTGGCAGGATGACGAGGAAGTGGAAGAGTACCTTGCCAAGATACTGCGCAAGGAGGCCTTCGATGGAAAGGGTCTTATCTACGGGATTGGCCATGCCGTCTACACCTTGTCGGACCCCAGGGCGGTTTTGTTAAAGGAGAAGGCAAAAGAGCTGGCCAGTTCAAGAGGCTTGGGTAAGGAGTTCGAACTGTACGAGCGCGTTGCCTACCTGTCTCCAGGAGTATTCAAGAATGTAAAGAATTCGGACAAAGTAGTTTCCGCCAATGTTGACTTCTACTCCGGCTTTATCTACGATATGCTGGATATCCCAAACGAACTCTATACCCCGATTTTTTGTATCGCCCGTATTGCCGGCTGGTGCGCTCACCGGATTGAGGAGCTGATTTCCGGGGGAAGGATCATCCGTCCAGCCTACAGAAACATACTTCGCAACAAGGAATACGTACCTTTGGGGAAGCGATAGAGAAGCTTAAGTATTCTACGGTTAAATATACTGACTGGAGAGAAATCTTATGAAGACATTTCGTATGCTTCTGTTAATGCTTATTCTTGATCGTTGAACATTTAGAACATGCAAGATGAGGGGGGAATGTACAAATGGGAACAAAACGTATCGTGACACTGCTGGTTTTTTTATGTGTGCTGCTGTTGCCCACAGTAACGCTATTTGCGGCTGATATTGAATCCTATGGTTTTGGAGGTTTTTCCATAGGTGCGCAGTGGCTGGATATCTCGGATCTCAACGCTTTACTGTCAGCAAACGGCTTTGCAACCTTCAATGAGCCAACGCTGACCCTTGGGTTTGAAAGTTACTATGCAATGAAAAAGCGGTTTCTTTTTGGTGGTGAGTTCCAGCTCTTCTGGCAGGAGGCTACCAATGCTACCTATGTACAGAAACTGAACGGCTATTGGGGATTCTTGAATTTTGGATACTCGATGTTCTCCAGACCTGCAGAGGGGTTCCACCTCTATCCCCTGGTTGGGTTGGGGGTGAGCAGGAATAGGCTCAGGTTGACCGAACGGGCCGTACTGGATTTTTCGGATATTGTCGCCGACCCGAAGCGTGAATCCTATCTCACCAAATGGGATTTTATCTTGCAGGCCTCTCTCGGTGTTGATTATACGCTGGGCTTTAATATAGAGGAGAAGGATAGAGGGGGCGGTTTCATGCTTGGGATACGCGCGGGGTATCAGCACTCGGCCACCGATTCTAACTGGAATATGTCGAGCCTGGATATCTCTGGCGACCCTGGTATGAGTATGTCGGGTTTCTTTTTACGCTTCGTCATCGGTGGTTTGGGATATGGGGGTTCCTACGATAAGCAGGAACGAAAAAACTGATGCATGGTTGATGTATGGCTTGCATAATCAATCCATCGTCGATATGCCCTTTCTCAGGGAAGCAGTTCCAGCCAGGATGGGTCCTTGAACCAGCGTTCTATCAATTTATTCAGATCACCGCTTCCCTGCAGGTTGACCAGCAGGTTATGTACCCAGTTCGTCAGCAGCAGGTCATTCGGAGGCAAGGCTATTCCGAGCGCTTCAAAAGTAAACTGCGCTGCTCCTGCAACGAGGCCCTTCTCCTCGTATAGCAAGGCGTACACAGCGCAGGAGTGGTAATCTGCGATCAGTGCAACAGCCTCATCACGAATCAGAGCCTGTACTCCACTGTCAAGGCTGCTGAAGGTGCTGAGCTTTGCCTTAGGGATGCGCTGTTCAATGAATTGCTGGCTCGTGGAATTCTTGAGCGCAGCTATAGTCATGTCGGGGCTGTTAAGTGTACTGATGCTCTTCGTTTTCTCAAGGTTATCAATTTTCGTGAGAATACCCTTACCGGTGATGAAGTAGGGGCCAACGAATGCAACCTTCAGGTTTCTTTCTGGTCTCATGGTCATACCTGAAATGATCATGTCGATTTTTCCGCTCTCCAAAGCGGGAAGCAGTTGTGCAAAGGGCATAACCTGCATCTCAAGCTTTACCCCCATGGCCCTGGCTACGATATTTGACAAATCCACATCGAGCCCGAATAGATCACCATCCTTTGCTTTCATGGTGAGGGGCGGTTGATCGGCAGAGGTACCGATTACAACGTATCCCCGCTCCTGTATACGATCGATCACTTCACCCGAAACACCGATCGATGCGGCGCAGAGCGTGAACAACAATAACATCAGAATAATTATGTGTAATTTCTTCATGAAAGTAAGCCCCCTCGCTATTTTTACCCTACGTATAATACAAAGTGATTCTGATACTTATTTCCTGCTGGTGATATATGGCCACGTTACGAGTACCAATTCACCCACTTTGGGTAATGGATAGCATATCCTACTGAAAAAGATTCGATCGGTCAACTAAATCGAACCTACAGGGTTTTTAGGTTAACCCCAACATCATCGTCCTTATTGGATGCAATATGAACTGATTGAGGTAGAAAGAATTGATTCATTTAGTTATAATACTACCAGTTCAGGCATGCTTTGGTATGAAATTTGTATCTGGTTAAAGACATGGTGAAACAGGGGGAATGTAGCCTTCTATATACCCTTCCACAAAGCAGATAGTTAAATTTTAAACATCATCGTTCTCGTATATCTGAGGACACATGGCATATTCATAGTAAAACAGAGGTCATTCAATGTACAGGTATTGCTTCCTATCCATTGTCGTTTTGTTTCTTACGGTGACACCGGTAACGTGGGCACAGCAGGGAAGAAACACAGGGCAGGGGTCTTCGCAAAGTGCGTCAGGGCCTCCTGTTGCAGCGGCACAGGTTTCAGAACAGTTCCACACGGTTTCAGTTGGCGGACGACTGCAGCCGAAAAGTCGGATTGTTCACAGAACCTTCAATGCGGGTATCATTCGGTCTGTAGCGGTGGAGGAGGGAGATTTCGTCGAAGAGGGTCGGGAGCTGTTCAGCTCCGGACGCAAGGACGATATGGAGAAACGTTATGAACCCTTTGTGGTTACTGCCCGAATTTCGGGCTGGGTTTCTGAGGTACTCATACAAACTGATGATGAAACCGAAGACGCAGAGCCGGCGGTTGTTATTATCGGTACAGAAGGATACGTTCTGGACGCATATATCAGCGACAAAGATGCTTCCAAGGTTCAGCTCGGTCAGCAGGTAACTGCTCGCACCGCAGGAGGGGATGAAATAAGGGGGGTTTTAGCGAATCGCTCTCAGGAACCGGATTACAACACTGGTCTCTTCACGTTGACCTTTCATTTCTCTGACAGACAGCAAGGGCATATCGGAGAGTTTGTGATTATCGATCTGCCCGTTGACAGGGCCAAGGGTATCTTTGTTAGACGCGAAATCGTTACCCGCAGGTATGGTAAATATTTTCTGTGGGTCGTGACTGGAGCGCAGGAACTGGAGGCAAGGGAGGTGGTGCTGGGGCCCGTTTACAGGGATCTTGTCAGAATCGATCAGGGGCTGCAAACAGGTGATCGATATCTTACCCGGCTAACGGGGAGAGAAAAAGAAGGCATGAAAATCAATGCACCGGGAACATAACATGCTGAGAACCATATTCAGAAAACGCACAGGATTTCTCCTCCTCACCGTTTTACTCTGTGTAACCGGCGGGCTGCTCGTCACGCAGCTTCCGGTTCAGCTCTATCCGCAGACCAGAAGGCCGAGGGTTCGGGCCTGGATATATCATACCGGGATATCAGCAATAGACTTCTCCAACGAATATGCTGAGGATATTGAGTCTCAGCTTCTTGCCATCGATGGAGTGGATATCGTAGAGGTGGAGTACGAGAATGATCGGAGCGATTTCACCCTTACCTTTGATTGGAAAACTGACAGCGATCAGGCCAAATCGGATGTGGAGTCGGCAATGACCGGTATCATGGACCTTCTTCCTCCGGAGCTTGAGGACAGGTACGCCGTCGTCTTCTTCTCCGGTGAGAACGCAGGCTATCTTATAATGGGAGTAACGTCCACAACGATGAGCCCGGAGGAACTCTATAAAATATTGAAGACCGCGGTCCAGCCCCGGTTGAACCGGATTGAAGACGCGGAGAGTGTGGAGATCTTCAACGTTGAGGAGATGAGTGCCGAGGTCATGCTGCGCCAGATGGATATGCTGGCCTATGGGCTGACCATTGAGAAGGTAGAAGAAGCATTGCTCGTAGGGCATCGTCCTGAATCTGTCGGTAAACTCGACGACGGCAGCACCACCTACAGCGTGCGGTTTAAAAAGGGTGTGGATTCCATTTACGATATTGGCAGCATCCCTATCACACAAAAGGGCAATGTATCCATAAGGCTTGGGGATATTGCGGATGTGAAAATTACATATGCGCTGCCAGACCGTGCCTTTGTGATGAACGGTGCTCGCGGCATACGGGTAACTGCATCACCTGAGGACGGAGGCAATGTCCGCAAAATGTCACAGGACGTGCAGGAGGTTTTGGAGCAGGCACGTGAAGAGGGCCTCCTGCCGGATGACACCACTTTCCCCCTTTACCTCGACCCGGCCGAGTACATCGAACGCTCCATCCGCAACGTGGCGCAGGCAGCGCTCATTGGGGCAACCCTGGCCATGCTGGTGGTGCTTCTCAGTCTGGGTGAGCTGCGCAACACCCTGCTCATCGGTATATCCCTTCCAGTTACGCTCATCCTTTCATTTATAGCGATGTACCTCTTCAAGGTCAGCCTGAATCTGATCTCACTGGGAGGCATAGCCCTTGCCGTGGGGATGGTCATCGATTCTTCCATTGTCATTATGGAGAACATTCATCGATTCCGCATGGAGGAATCGCCGGTCAGGGACGACGCTCATCTGAAAGACCTGATCATACGGGCTGTGAAACAGGTTCGTGCTCCAGTGGTGGCATCCATTCTCACCTCCGTACTGGTTTTTCTGCCCATCCTGTTTACAGCTCCTCTCACAAGCGCCATTCTTGGCGATCAGGCCAAGGCGGTCATCTTTGCACTGCTTATATCCATGGGAGTGGCCCTAACTCTGATTCCCCTTATCGCCACTCTTGTCTACGGAAGAAGCGGACGCAGGCCGGCATCGCTCACAGAGCCTTCGAGAAATGGGCTTCAGCGCTACTCAGAGAAGGCGATGGGCTTTTTCGTAAACCTGTACAAGACCATCCTGCGAGGCCTCCTGGGACGCAGGTGGGCAACAGCCCTCTTCATGCTGTTCTCCTTCGGGCTTCTGGCTTTTTCAGTACTCTGGGTACTTCCCATAATTCCAAGAGAAATCATATCTCCCCCCTCGAGTGACAGGATCGTGATGTATTTCAGAAGCCCCGCGGTTGATGATCCGGAGCAGATAGTACAGGAGGTTATCCCCGCTATCGATGCGCAGATCAAAGAACAGATCGGCCAGTATGTGGAAGGAACCTACGCCGATGTGTGGGGCCGTTTCAACCGCTACTTCATCAACCTGACAAACACGCAGCATGCAGATAAAGTTTTGGATGAATTGCAGAAAGTCTTTGTGAGTGATAATACCTGGTACTACAACGTCATGATGTGGGA
>JAGLSF010000048.1 GCA_023136305.1 Spirochaetota bacterium | reverse complement strand
CCGATAACGAGAACAACCTCGCCGCGGTTGACGCTCATCGAGACATCTTTCAAGGCGTAGAGTTCCGCTCGGCGCACCCTGCTCTTTCCCCTTCGCTCACGACGGGAGTTTGATAGCGAAGCTTGTATCTCTTTTTCTCCTACTACACTACCAAAACCACCAATCTTAGGTCGGCCACGGGAGGCAATTTCTTCGGACCCGGATTGCTCACGCTTATACACGTCAAACACCTTTGTAGCACCTTCTATCCGTATCTTGAGGTTATCTGACATTTCGGTTCAACCGAGCCTCCATCAATCCCACCAGCCATGAGAAGAGAAGCGTGAGGATGAGATATACGAGAGCGACAATGGTATAGGTTTCGAAATACTCAAAGGTGTGAGCGGCAAACTCCCTGCCCCTCCGGAGCAGGTCAGATACCGCCAGTATGGATACAAGTGAAGAGTCCTTGAGCAGGGCGATGAATTCGTTTCCGATGGGCGGAAGAATAATCTTGACCGTCTGGGGCAATATAATATGCTGCATGGCCTGCCTTTTGGACAATCCCAGTGCAAGCGCCGCTTCCATCTGGCCCGGTGGTACCGCTTGAATACCGGCACGTATGATCTCGGCCAGATAGGCCCCGTAGCAGACTGCCATGGCGATGATGGCTGACGCAATATCCGGAACCTTCACGATTCTGCCGAGCGCATAGTATATATAGAATATCTGCACGAGTAGCGGTATACCCCGAACAACCTCGACATAGACCGTTGCGATCTTGTTGATGATTCTTATACGCGATATTCTCCCCAGTCCCGCGATGAGGCCTATGACGAGTGCGAGCAGTATGGCAAACACGGTTACCTGGAAGGTTATCAGCACACCGTCGCGAACATATAGGAGAACGCGCGCGTAGGGGTCGGGAGAGTATATGACGAGAAAGATGATGAGCCCAATGGCGCCGAAGAAGGAGATCTTCCATGCGGAGAAGATATCCCTCTCCCCTATGTGGGGAATCAGGGTACTGTCGGACGTACTGATTCTGTTTCTCGGCATGTTAATTACATTCCATCATGGGGAAACGTAGAAAGGGCTGCACACGAAGAATGCCCTTCTCCTTGAGCAGCCCCTTTCATTATCTAAGCCACTTCTTCTCTATGTTCTCGTATTTGGCGGTACCGAGCACCTTGTCGAGGCCGGCATTAACCGCATCGAGCACCTCGGTGTTGCCCTTCTCTACACAGACACCGTAGTACTCCTCGGTGAAGGGGTCTCCCACGATCTTGAGCTTTCCCTTGTAGGATTCACTCTGCAGCGCGAAGTCTGCGGCAACAGGGGTATCTGCGACAACGCCGTCGATTCTTCCTACAACCAGATCCTCGAAGGCGAGGCCGATCTCATCGTAGGTCTTGAGGTCAACCCCTTCGACCTTCTCCACTTCGAAGGACCCCGTTGTGCCGATCTGCGCCCCCACAGTCATCCCTTCCATATCGGCCAGCACTGACACTCCCCTCATGGAGCTTGGAACAATGAGAATCTGACCTGCATTGATATAGGCTTTTGAGAAATCCATCTCCTTCTTTCTCTCATCGGTGATGGTCACCGAAGAGATGATCGCATCATACTTTCCGGCTGCAAGTCCGGCGAATATGCCGTCCCATGCCGTGTTTTTGAACTCCACCGTAAAACCGCCGGCATCAGCAACCGCTTTCATCAGGTCGATGTCGAATCCGATGATTTCCTTGGATTTCTCATCCACATATTCCATGGGAGGCCATGTCGCATCGGTGGCGACGACGAGATGCAGCCCGCCATCCGTATCTCCACCTCTCGATCCGCCTGCAAAGGCGATGCCCGCCACGACAACAAGACAGAGTGCACACACAAGTATTTTCTTCATCTTTGAATCCCCTTTCGCTTCAAAAATAATGTATTAGAATATAGGCAATTCACTGTTCTGTCAAGACATTACAGCTGGGCTGTTTCTGCACGGGAGGGTTCTTAACTGGGGTATCTCCATGGGCAAGGGGCCACAGAGCAGATATACCTACACCTGTTCCTTCCTGACACGCTCGGCAAGCAGGATGAGATTTCTCAATTCCTCCACATTTCTCGCCTTGAGCCAGGAATTCATGAAATCGGTGTTCTGTACTACCTGCGCTATGGCCATGAGCGCAAGGAGGTGAAAATTCCGCTCATCCTGGCTGCCGGCCAGGGTAAAGACCACGTGGACGGGACCGGATTCTTTATGAAAATCAATGCCTTCCCGTGCCCGCAAGACCGCGATGTCGAAGCGTCCTGGGCCGTCCACGATGATGTGGGGTATGGCAAGCCCCTCGTGTATAACTGTGGTTGATTCCTCCTCCCGCTTCATGAGGAGTTCATAGATCTTCTGCGCAGGCATGTCAAACCGATCGGCAAACACGCCGGATATCGTATGGAAGAGTTCGATATAGTCGATACCCCCCTCCACATCGAGAATCTCGGCCCCCTTGATGACTTGATCGAAGCGGTCTTCGATTATCTCATCACGCTCGATCAGAATCTCCTTGAGTTCCCGTGTGAGGGAATCGGACCTCATCTCCCGGGAAGTTGCCTTCTCAACGACACTGATGAGGTCTGACTCACGGCGGTTTCGGCGCTTCGAGTAGAGAAAGTACCAGGAGACTGTGCCCAGACCGAAACCGACGGTCATGAGCAGGGGTATACGCCCCATCTGCGAGATGAGGGCGGTGTAAAAGGCTATCCCGGCAATCTGGACATAGGGGTAGAGGGGAGAGCGGAACTTCGGCTTGTATGAGACGATCCTGCTCTGTCTCATGATAATGACCGAGATATTGACAAACATGAAGAGCAGAAGCTTCATGGTAGATGCAACCTTGACCAGGGTTTCAAGATTGAGAAAGATGATGACCAGCAGCATGAAAAGTGAGGTAAACAGAATGGCGATAACAGGGGTCTTCAACCTGATATTGACCCGGGCAAAGAATGCGGGCATGAGATTGTCCTTTGCCATGGCCAGGGGCACTCTCGATGCCGCGAGCAGTCCTGCATTCGCCGTTGTGACGAAGGCGAATGCCGCAGCCGCCAGGAGAAGCCCTGCCCCGGCGTTTCCGGCGAATCTCGATGCGCCTAGCGAGATCGGAGCTGCAGCGTGAATGATCTCCTCCCCTGAAAGCAGCCCGACAGTGACGAATACGGTAAGTACGTAGAGCAGCGTGACGCTGATGTAGGCACTGAACATGCCGCGCGGTATGGTTTTTCCGGGGTTTTGCACCTCTTCTGCCATGGAAGCAACCTTGGTGAGACCGCCGTATGATATGAACACCATGCCGGTTACGGTGAAAACAGCCTTCCACCCCCCTGTCCTGAAGGGAACGTAGTGTGCAACATCGATGTGGTTGAGTCCTCCGAAGATGTAGAACAGTATCAACGCAATGAGAAGCGCGACCGTGAGGACCTGAACCGTCCCACTCTCCCGCACACTCAGCAGGTTCAGGAGCGTCAGTACGAGGGTGAATCCCACGGCGATGAGCCTGCCATCCGGTACAACACCAATGAAAGGGTAGAGTACAATACCGAGACCCGCAAGTGCAAAGGCACTTTTAAGGCTCATGGAAAACCAGCTCGCAAACCCGGCAAAGGTACCGAATAGAGGACCCATACTGCGGTGCACGAAGAAATAGGTGCCACCGGCTTTCGGCATGGCTGTTGCAAGCTCGGCCTTGGAAAGCACGGCAGGTATCACGAGCAAGCCTGCAAGGATATAGGAAAGGATGATGGAGGGTCCCGCCAATTTGTACACAATGGAGGGAAGGACGAAGAGGCCCGAGCTGATCATGGCACCCGCTGCCATGGAGAATATCTCTTTCGTCCCGAAAGCCTTCTTTAAAGGTGTGGCTGAACGGACCATATGCATCCCTGTACCGAAAGGTCGGCAGTTCCATGCACTAGGGCGAATTACTCATAGTAATCCCTCTCACCGAGCAACACTTTGAGCTGTTTTATGGTCTCCACGATCTTGACTCGGTCCAGGTCCTGGAAACGTTTCGGAACCATCGCCCTGCTCGTGCACTCGAGCACAGCTACCAGGTTCTGCAGTTCTATTTCATGGGGATAGCTGGGGGGCACAAAGTCCTTGATTGTTTCCTCGAGGTCCTGGACAGTGACGATGACATGTCCCGCCATAGCTGCCGTAAACTTTGCCCGTATAAGTACCGATTCCAGATCAGCTCCTGAGAAATCGAAGTCATACTTGTTGAACAGTTCGATGATATCCAGTTTCTGCACCTTGAGTTTCAGCTTCCTTACGAGCGTCTCGAAGAGGTCATGCTTCTCCTCTATAGTTTCAGGATAGAAGAGAGAGAGATGCTCCTCGGCTCTCCCCTGACGCTTCAGGTCAATGGGCAGCAGGTCGGGCCTGCAGGTAATTAGAAACCAGATGATCTTTCCCCTGTACTCCGTGTTCCCCATAAAGGAAGATATCTGCGCGAAAATACGGTTCGAGGTCCCCGAATCACCTTCCTGATGCCTGTGCCCAAGAAAGGCATCGGCCTCGTCGATCATCACGCCCACCGGTGCCATGGCTTTCAGTATGTTCAGTATCTTCTCCAGATTCGACTCGGTGACGCCCTGCCACTTGCTCCTGAAGTTCTGAAAACGCACGATGGGTATGCCAATTTCACCGGCAAAGGCAGTCACCATATAGGTCTTACCGGTCCCGACCGGTCCGGACATGAGAAATCCCATGGGAAGCACGTCGAGTCGCCCCTGCTTGATGGCGCGGGCAGCACTCTTGAAGCGTTTCTTCACGAATTCGTGACCGGATACCATGGAGAGATCGAACTCAGACTCGATAAACTCCAGGAGGCCCACAGCCTCGCTCTCAATGATTTCCTTCTTCATTCGTCGAAGGTAGTCGAGGGTGATCTGCCTGTTCTCCTGATAGGACTCAGCGGCCAGTTGCCGTATATTAACCAGATTGAGGCCTCCGGTTACCCGCGCAACCCGGCCGGGCGTGAGGCGCGGTTCGAGAAGGAGCGTACCCTCCTTCTGCAGGTACTCGAGAAAATTCGAACGGACCGGATCATTGGGCATGGGGATTGACACCTTCACCGAACTCGGTGCCCGGACGATCTTCATGCTCAGGTCGGCCAGGTTCTCAGTGAGCAGAATTATCGAGATATCGTTTTCCACGAACAGGGGGTCCGTTGCCCAGCGGTTCAGAGTCACCAGGCAGTAGCGGTCCTCATCGGTGTAGCTCGAGAAGTTGGTGTTTGGAATGATCGCCTCGGCGTAATCGATGAGCAGTACGATCCGGTACTTCTGCCGCATATTGGCGTAGAAGTACTTCTCCAGATTCTTCAGCGCGGTTATGGGGCCGGAGGCCAGAAATTCATCTGAGGGCTTGTTCCCCTCGGTCCTGCGCATCTCGGTCAGGAAGTCCTGGCGCATTTCAGGCCGGGCAAAACTGATGCCTGAAGAACGGTCATAGAATGTGATGACATCGCGGTTCCCGAAAAGGACCTCCGATATGTAGTTCTGTATCTTGACAAAGATAAACTCATCCTCATTGGTCTTATGGGGCAGGAAGTCCCGGATATTTCCGTACACAATAAAAAGGTTGGCGGTGTTGGAGCAGTACTTGTAGGAGAGTTCCTGTGCCCAGTTGGGAAGGATTCGAATGAAGGGAAGATTCGTGAGTATACGCTGTTCTGCCACTCCCCCTCCCCTAGAATGGTTTCTGTACTATTTCAGTATACGATACTACAGCGCCTCTTGGCAACTGAAAGAACACCCTCCTTCGCCTCTGGGAAGGAGGGTGTTATGTGCATGAAAAAGCCCTTGTGAAGGAAACTGGAGGGAGCCCCCGCTGGTTTGAAACTGTTATTTTTTCTTTTTGAAAATACCGCCGATCTCACCGATGCGATCGATCACCGGTCTGGAGGCATCAATATTCTCCTTCTGAATCGCCAGGAAGATCTCTTTTCTGTGCACCTTGATGCTCTTGGGTGCTGTTATGCCGAGTTTGACCTGATCACCCTTGACTTCAACGACCGAAACCTCAACGTCATCCCCAATCATAATGCTCTCGTTGGGTTTCCGTGTCAGAACCAACATTATGCGGTCTCCACGAGATCTTCTTTCCTGCCCTTCATCTCCTCCATAATATAATGCTTCACCGTATACTCGTCATTCTCAGAAATTGCCTGTCTGGCCTTTCGTGACTTACGGTTGATGATGATGGGCCCCATAAGATTCGCTGAGATCTTTTCCGGGTCTTCGGGTACGGTGACGATAGCAAAATCGATCACCTCACCCTTTCGTGCATCAATGGCTCTGTAATCGTCGTCCCCGACACTCAGGGTGTAGTTGTTCTTGAATACTCTTGGATCGATGAGCACAAAGGCAAGCTCAGGATGTTCAGCGGATTGCAGCCAGTAGAAGGGGCCTTCCTCCGAGTCGAGCAGGAAGTACTGCTTGACCTCTTCAAATCCGAAGAGACCGTCAGGAAAGTGGATTTCCTGTTTCTCATTGACCTCAAGCTCACCATAGGGCTTGGTTTTGATCTTCATGTGCGATACTCCTTACCTTAAAAAGTCTAGTAGTGTTGGCTGAATGACACGTGCGGTTACTCCAAGTGCAGATTTATGGACAAGTTCAAGCATCCTCAATCTGGTTATGGCCTCAGCGATGTCCACATCCTCGTTTTTCGAGAGAATATCCTCCATATTGGTGCGGTCCTGAATAATGCGTGCCTTGACCATGTCAAGGCGGATTGACCGTGCTCCAAGCTCGGTCCTGTACTTAAGAACGTTTTCAAGAGCAAGATCCATACCGCCCAGAGACCGGGAACCCACATCCTCAACATCGTTCATATAGAGGGAATCCCTTATACGCATCACCATGTCGAAGATGGTCCCCCCGAAGGTTCTGGCAGTGGGAGAAAGATTCCTTGGAGGCATTGCTCCTGAAAGGACACCGATATCCTGCATGACACGGCTGCCCTCGATGTCCTCCACCCAGATGGCGCGTGCGGATGATGTCTCGAGGATGATTCCCCCATTCATGCGGTTGACCGATGCCCGCACGGGCACGGGTGCATTATTGATACGGTTCACAATCATCTCTATATTATCGCCGGCTTTGAAATCGATGGGGACGCCGTTGATCCTCACCCTGGAATCGGCCGGGACCACATAGTTTGTGGCATCAACTGATGAGAACAGGGAGGAGTTCTCTGCCCAGAACACCTCGTTCCCGGGCACGTTGATGGGAACGATGTTACCGCGGCTTATTTCCCTGTTCTGCCGTCCCATGTCGCCAAGATACTCAACCTTCTGTATGATTTCCTTGCCTGCATATTTTGAATAGGTTCTGCTCGCCATGAAGGGGTTTTCCAGAGTGTCATTCCCGCCGAAGATCGACCTCCCCTTGAACTGTGTATTGGCTATGAACACGAGTTCATTCAGAAGCTCATTGATCTCTGTGGCGATCTTTGCTCTGTCATCTTTTGTGTAGATACCGTTTGCCCCCTGTATACCGAGCTCCCGGATCCTCTGCAGTATATCGCCTGCGCTCGCCAGTGCAGACTCTGCGAGATTGATTCTGGCCTTACCGTCATCCACATTCTTCTCGAACTGTCCGAGTTCGAAGAGTATGCGGTCATAGGTCATGGAGTGGCTGACTCCGATTGGGTTCTCGCGGGGCATTCGATACTGCAGTCCCGTGGCAAGACTGTTCTGGAGCTCCAGCATACGCCTCATATTTCTCTTCGATATGTTGATGAGATTGTCGCCCATCATATTTGACGAAACTCTGAGCATGGTTTATTTCCTCCGCATCACATCATACGGTTGATGAGAAGGTCCAGCATCTCATCAACTTTCGTGATAAATCGTGCCGCGGCCGCATAGCCGTGCTGATACTTGACCAGGTTTACCAATTCCTCATCAATATTCACACCTGAGATGGATTTCCTGAGATTTACAAGGTTTTCCACGATGAGGTCACGGTTCAGGTTCTCGTTCTGCGCACTTTCACCTCTGAGACCGGTGCCGGCGATGAGTGCAGCGTAATACTCATTCATGGTTTCACTGCCACCGATCATGACCTTCTCGAATCGAAGAGCTGCAATGCCAAGTGCATTATCGCCATTGCCGGCCCCCCTGGAGAGGTCGGGGATACCGTCACCGTCGGTATCGGTTCCTGTGGCCGCAGCAATGGATTCCACTTCTTCTGCGATATGCTCATCGAGCCGTATCCACGAAGCGGGGTGACCTCTGGGGGTCACCAAGAAATCCTCTGATACAGCTTCTGCCATATTGATCCGACCCCTATCGAACGCGCCGGCTTCACCCCGTCCCCGGAGAATGCCGGAATACTGTACCAGGAAATCACCCGTGTCCTCGAGGTGGCTGATCGCAAGACCGGGCGCATCTGATTTCACCACCAGGGTTCCTTCGTCGCTTATATACATCTTGATATCACTGCCGGCATTGTTCACCTTTGTAAGAATATCCGAAACCCGGTCTGTGTCCGCATATTCCACCGTAATACCGTCATTCAGCGTAATAGCGCCCTGAAGGCCAACCACCTCATCCGGATTGAGCGCATTGGAGCCGGTAATCCTGAAGAGAGCCGTTCCATCAACAAATCCATCCCTGTTGAAATCATAGTCACCGAGCGGGTTGGGAGATATGGGGTTCTCCATGAAAAAGTTCAGCCCCGTTCGCAGGTTCAGGCCGAAGCCCCTGCGATGTATCATATTGACCAGGTCGGTCAGGTTTGCCGCAAAACGGTCAAGGGAATCAATCTGATACTTGAGCTCCACATCACGTGCGTCCAGATGGGCCTTTAATTCACCTGAGCGAAGCTTTAGAAGTGTGCCGTCGACCTCCCACCGGACATCCGAGTAGCCCTCGTTCGCAGGATTTCGGTCGAGCATGAGCTGTTCGAAATGTTTTCCCTGCACAAGATGCTTCCCGCCTATGAAGACTATAAACTCGTCCTGATCGCTTCTCCCGATATGTATATCAACATAGCCGGAAAGTCGCTCAACGAGCAGGTCGCGTTTGTCCCAGAGGTCGTTGGGATTGTCGCCGGTCGCTTCGGAACGGAGTATCTGTTCGTTCAGTTTGGCGATCTGTTTTGCAATTTCGTTTATCTCCGTGACCCTCATCTGAACAGCCTGTTCGATATTATTCCGGAGTGACTTGAGTGCCTGGAAATTGTAATTGATATGACGCGCAAGTGCAGCACCGTACTCACGCACCGCTTCACGGGAACCAATCTCCTCGGGGTTGTTTGCCAGGTCCTGCCACGAGGCCCAGAACCTGTCGAGTGTATTCATGATGCTCTTGTCGGTTGGTTCGTTGTGAATTAGCTCGACCTGATATATCCAGTCACTCATGCTTTTCCAGTAGGAGAGTCCATTCTTCTCGTTGAGTATCCTGTCCTCAAGCAGCATGTCCCGCGCCCGAAGTATCTTTTCGACCTGTACACCCTGGCCGATCTGGCCAGGTGCGTTTTCACGTGTCAGGCCGGGTATGTAGAGGGGGTCAAAGATTTCAAGCGTTACCTTCTGTCTGGAGTACCCCTCAGTTTCAGCATTGAAGATATTGTGACCCGTCACCTGTATGGCGGCCTGATGAGTGATGAGGCTTTTCTTGCCCATCTCTATACCGGAGAATGTGGATAACATGCTCTCCCCCTTATTACGCCTTCACGTCAAAAACGAGAGAGGGATTCTCCCTCCCCTCGGCCCTTTCCTCGCCGTCACCGCTGTATGTCCTGCCCTTCGAGCTGGCTCCGGAGAGGAGCGCGAGTGTGAAATCGACGACCTCGAGGCTGCTCACAATCAGCTGCTCGCTTCTGCTGTTGAGATTCTTGAGCTCCACCATTATGGACCTAAGGGTTTCGCCTGCCTGTAGAATGTCGGTTTTGCAGTCTGGAGGAACCTTGTCTGACAGCTCTGACAGGATGAGGGGAGTATCAACCATATTCCCCTCGATGGTTTCCACGATTTCGACCCTCTGTTTTTCCACGTCTTCGATCTTTTTGAGCACGGTCCTGCTCTTCTCCACCATCTCTTCGAGACAGTGCCAGTCCTGATCAATAACGAGCTTGATCTTCTCCTGCTCGAGGGCTACAAGCTCACGGTGATGGCTGATCAGAGCCTCCATAACTGACAAGAGCTTCGCGTGTATCTCCATAATCCTGAACCTGTAGTTCGTCTTAACTTAAGTTTCGGAAGAATTTGTTAATGCATAAAGGAGAATGAATTCATTTTCACAATTTCGAGGTTATGATGTGCCTGCTATGGGTAGCAATTGTTACAGGAAACTGGAAACCCTCATCGCATCCAGAATGGCGGGTTTGGGTTCACCGAGGAAAAACCCCTGCGAATAGTCGATCCCGAGGCTCTTGACTATATCGTATATCTTTCTTGAATGGACATACTCAGCGATCGTCTTGATACCCATCTTCCTGCAGAAGTTGACGATATTCTCTACAATGATCCGTGAGTTCGCATCGGTGTCCATCTTCTCGATCAG
>JAGLSF010000047.1 GCA_023136305.1 Spirochaetota bacterium | reverse complement strand
AAAAAAGCCGAGGAGGCAATACAACAGGAAAAGGACATGGCACAGCGGTATCTCGACATTGCGGGAGTCATGCTCGTGGCCCTGGAGACCGATGGTACTGTCACCCTCATCAATAAGAAGGGGTGTCAGATTCTCGGATGCGAAGAAGAAGAGATCATCGGCAAAAACTGGTTTGACAACTTCATCCCCAAGGCAATGCGCAGGGAGATTCAGGATGTGTTCGACGAGTTGATGCAGGGCACATCCTCTGTCCGCCAGTACAATGAAAACCCGGTTCTGACAAAAAAGGGAACGGAACGCATGGTGGCATGGCACAATACCCTTCTGACCAATGATAAAGGCGACATCATTGGAACCCTGAGTTCTGGAGAGGACATTACGGAAAACAGACGCCTCGAGGAACAACTCTTTCAATCACAGAAGATGGAAGCCATCGGCAGGCTCGCAGGCGGTATTGCCCATGATTTCAACAACGCCCTCACCGCCATCATGGGTTACTCGGACATCATAGCCAAGGACGCCGAGGTCAAGGACAAGCACCGTTCATACATCGATGAGATCAAAAAGTCGGCTGAACGGGCTGCTACGCTGACGCAGCAACTCCTGGCATTCAGCCGCAAGCAGATAATGCAGCCCAAGGTGCTGAACCTCAACACCATGCTCAAAAACACGAAAAACATGCTTCAGCGGATGATTGGTGAAGACATCACCTTCAGACTGCAGACGGCAACACCCATTGACATGATAAAGGTAGACCCGGGAAAGATTGAGCAGGTTGTGATCAACCTGGCCGTCAATGCGCGCGACGCCATGCCAAACGGAGGAATATTGGAAGTTGAAACGAAAAACATATTTCTCGACCATGCTTTCTGTGAAATGCACAAGGGCGCAGACCCCGGAAATTATGTGCTCCTCTCCGTACATGACACGGGAAAAGGGATCGACAATGAGACAATGAAGCATATCTTCGAACCCTTTTTCACAACCAAGGAGATCGGGAAGGGAACGGGACTGGGATTGGCTACGGTATACGGAATTGTCCGACAGAGTGGCGGATATATAGATGTACAGAGCCAGGAGGGCTCGGGCACAACAGTTGCTATTTATCTCCCCAGGGTGGACAAGGTCCCCGAAACAGTTGAGAAACACGAATCGAAGGTCGCAGAAGGAAAGAACGAAACCATACTGTTTGTTGAAGATGACGATATGGTGCGCAACATGGTGGCCGCCGTACTCGAGCAATACGGTTACAACGTCATCGAAGCGGAAAACGGGTCGGTGGCCATGAAACGCTGTGAGCAAGAGGACAAGATTCATCTGATGATTACCGATGTGGTCATGCCGGGGATAAGCGGACCCGATCTGGTTCGGCAGATAATCACCATACAGCCAGAGATGAAGGTGCTCTATATTTCGGGGTATACGGATGATGCTATCGTACATCACGGTGTACTCGATGAAAACACCCCGTTCCTGCAGAAGCCCTTCACACCCCAGAAACTCGCATTGAAGGTACAGGAATTATTGGAAGACTAGCACAGGCTATCTGCATGCATCATCCCAATACCTGTATCCATGCCGTACTGTCAGTGAAGAGCCCCTTTCATTTGACCTTCCCGACGCATGTGGTTATCGTAAGGTGCAGCAGGTATTATAACCTGGTATTCACCAATCGATTGTGTTATACTGATTGTAAATCATGATTCCCGTTAACTTCGACAAGCTCCTTCTCTCCAACATGGGCTTCATTATCCTTCTCAAGGGGGAGGAAGACGAGAGAACCCTGCCCATCTTCATCGGAACGGTGGAGGCGCAGTCCATTGCCCTGTATGTGAGCAGCGTCAAGATGCCCCGTCCTCTGACGCATGATCTTATGAAAAATGTACTCGAGTATCTCGAATGCGGAGTGACGAGGATAGAGGTCTGTGATATTGTCGAAGGAACATTCATAGCACGTCTCATCCTCAGGTACGACGGGAGCGAAATTGAAATCGACTCGCGACCGAGCGACGCCATCGCCCTGGGACTTCGATTTGGAGCACCCATATTTGTAGATGAAAAGGTCATGGACGAAGCCGGGCGAATATTCACAGAAGAGGAAACTGAATTGGCCAAGCAACCTGAAGATAATCAGAAGGAGAAAGACGAATCTCAGATTGACTCACTCAAAAGGGACCTCGAGAATGCCGTTTCTGAAGAGCGCTACGAGGATGCAGCAAAACTTCGTGATGAGATAACAAGGCTGGAAAACCTTCACTCTGAAAATTGACTACTGGTCCGTCCCGCCCACACCATAGGTGAGGGGAAGAAAACCCATTGGCTTCCTGCCTGCCAGTGTAAGATCTTTCGCACTTCATTTGAAATGATCAGCCTAGCTACGAGGATGTTCCGCGGAACATCCTCGTAGACTGTTTGTGGCTGCTCAAAAATAGAGGAGGATCAGGACTCCGTAGACCTCGTGTTTCCCTGATAGGTGTACTTCTCGGAAAAAACCACAATGAGAATCATGCCGTAGAAGACCGGAAAATGATGATGCTTAGAACAATGAACTCCGCATTCTCGGGAAGTGGCAGCTTAAACCAATCAGCCAGTAGACTTTGTAGAACCGGCGTACTTGTACTTATCTGAGAGTCCCACGACCAGCACCAGAATGTCCGCGATGAACGAGAGCGGCAACAGTATCATCGTGATGATTGCGGCGGCGACGAATCCGCTTCCCGCTTCGAAGGCCCTGAAGTACCTCACCATCCATATGATCATCAGAATCCAGTTGATGACAGGGATGAGCAGCAGGAAAATCGACCAGCCGCTCTTGTCTATCAGCTGAAGGAGCACGACGATCTGGACAATGGGTATAAAAGCAACCCAGGGATTTTTCGTGTTGGCTTTTTTTGCACTGTAGTAGAGCCCGATTGCCAGACAGACATAACCGATGATACCGGTAATCCATGAAAACGTGTCGAACCCCTGCATTTTTTCTACACCGTACATTACATATCTCCTTTCAAAATAGGGTTTTCCTGAATGCGGCTAAATCTTCTTCAATTATAAAATATGATTCAGATAATTGCATGTTATTAAATTCATTTTACACACTCTTAACAAAACCAAATTATACTGAACAACGGTGAACACAGACGTTTTATTTGCAAAGCCAGAGGGTTGCAGGGCTATACTTTGCATAGAGCATTCATCTCGAGAGCTTCGATGATCCGGGCACTTGTTTTCATCACTTCACTGGTGTTCATGATCAGTATCGGCGTACTTACCTGCAATCACAGTTCAACAACAGGTTACGAACCTGCGAATCAACCACCCTCAATTCAGAGCCTGAACGATCGTACCTATTCCCTTCTCTCTTCAACTGAAGAAGAGATCGATGTTGAGCTGAGTGTTGACTATATATCCTGCTCCTCTTCATGAACGGCTATACATTGCAAAGTGACAGGAGAGAGGGAGGTTAGAACCTCCCCACCTTGATCGCGAAGTTTATGAGCAGTCCGCTTAAATCGTTGTTGATGAGGCCCTCCAGGTCTGAAACACCCTGGGCAAATCTCCATCCGCCCCCAACACTGATACGCATCCAGTCTGTGACGTTCATTTCAGCATCCCCGCCGAGCTCGGCAACAAAAAAACGGTCGACCGATACCGCATCGCCAAGACTCGCGCTTCCTGCCCCCATCAACAGTCTGAATGCACCGTGCACAAGTGAATCAGAGAGAAAGATGACGTCCTGCTCGAGACCGCCATAGGTGAAACTGAGATTTTCGGGTGTACCGTCCACATCGACCTTGAAATCCGATATCAGGGTGTAGGCGCCGAGACCGATGGAGAACCATTTGCCGAGCAGTACAGCCCCTCTCAATCCTGCCATTGCCTCAACCTGATTGCTGATACCGGTAATTTTCAGGACAGGTGCAACAAACCAGCCAAATTGGGTATCCTGTACGAGCGATTGCTGCTGTGCCATGAGGGCTCCGGGAACGAAGAGTACAAGGAAAAGACAGACGATGAGGATACTCTTCACGGTCCGTACCTCCTGTATGGACTGTTCACCATGCCCTGCAAAGAGGTATGGGATGCATGCCCGGTGTGAGATGTCAATATAATGTATTGCCATATATCCGTGAAGGCCAGTCATCTTTGAAAGCATGTTGCAGTTTTGCACATGAAGATTATACTGTGAAAGAGAACACATAAAATTGCAGTCGCCACAGTGGGGCATGAGATCCCGCTGGCAAAGATGGGAAGAGAGATTTTGAGCACATATCACTTCAGGGGGAGGTGTTCATGGCAACACTTACGGGTAAAACCGCCATTGTAACAGGGGGGTCTAGGGGTTACGGTACAGGAATCGCCGGGGCCCTCAAAGATAACGGAGCGGTCGTGTGGATTACAGGAAGGGACGAGAAGGCATTGCGTTCTACAGGTGAGAAACTGGGCGTTCATTATATGAAGGCGGATGTGGCAAGAAATGATGACTGGGATGCTCTTGTGGAGAAGGTCATGGAAGAGACCGGAACCATAGACATTCTCGTCAACAACGCGGGCGGTGGCGTAAAGATCGCACCACTTGATGAACAGGAAGACGAGGAGATTGAGGAGTCCATTGCGATCAATCTCACAGGCGCCATAGCCGGATGCAGGCGAGTGGTGCCGGTAATGAAAAAACAGGAATCTGGAACCATTGTCAACATATCGAGTGTGTGCGCGAAAGAGGCCTGGCCGGGATGGTCGATATATTCGGCCGCAAAGGCAGGGCTCGTACAGTTTTCACAATGCCTCTACACGGAGCTCCGCGAATACGGTGTGCGGGTTACCTCTCTCATACCTTCCTGGGGGGCGACCAAATTTCTCTATGCGGCACATCTGCAGGGTTTCGATCCCGAGACTGCCGCAGCGGCCATTCAGCCAGGGGAACTGGGTGACCTCGTCGTCACGATCTGTACGCTGCCGCCGCACCTCAACATAGAAGAGCTTACACTGTGGCCGCTCGTCCAGAAGGTTGAGCCCCTTTAATCCTCTTCCGGCAGGTATTTCATCTTTGCTTCGATCATTCGCTCGTGGGAAATGTGGAGAATCCGTGCAAGCTTGTGTACGATGTAGTCCTCATACTTGTCGAGTCTGCCGTCCGCGTAGATGACCTGCCAGACCTTCTCAATGACGCGATATTTCTCCTCGCTATCGTAGCTGTTGTTGATGATCTCAGTAAAATGCCATATGTCTATACTTCTCCTAAGCTGCTCTTCGGAAACCTGCACGAGCTCGTGGACACTCTCCTCATCGAGGCTGAACTGGTTCTTAAGAATATCCAGGATATACTCTCGTTCGGATTCGCTGAAATCCTCGTCTGCATGGGCAACTTCGAGCAGGATCACCGCTGTTGCCACCTGAATACGCCGTTCTTCGCCGAGGCTGTCCCCTATCCGATCACCACTTGGCGTACCTGTAAGGACGGCTTTCAATCGATCAAACATGATGTTCATCCCCGGTATTGAAACATTGCAGCCTGATCATCTCATGCATCCACTTTCTCTATCTTTACCACTACGTCCTTGGGCAGAGCCGCACCTATAGCCGCCTCCACGCCCTTGACAATGGCCATGGGCACATGGCAGACCGCAGACCCCGGGGTCAACAATCATACATGGCTCCTCATCTTTGGGTGTTCATATTCCGATGGTAAAACCGACTCAGTTTTCCTTCCAGTTGACCAGTATTTTTTCATTCGGAAGCTTTTCCTTTAAAATGTCTGCCAGACGGAGAAGCTCTGCCTTGCAGCAATCCACGGTCTTCCCCTTCTGAAGCCGTACCTTCAATTCATCGGCAAACTCTGACAGGGTGATTTCCTTTTCCATTACCCGCCTCCTTATTTGGTCTCTGCACCAATATGTGCCAATGACAGCATCAAACAAAGTATATTACAAATATGGTCCATCCTCTTGCATTGACAAAACCATAACATTCCTTTAACTTAACTCTGCCCACTCCATCTGGTGAAACAGGAAGGTGCAGCCTGTATGATTAATATAGGACTGGTTGGATACGGAAGAACAGGAAAAGTCGTCGCTGACGAGATCTACCGTCAGAAATCCGCAACCCTGTTCAGTATATTCAAAAAGACAAAGGATCAGTTCATCGGTCAGCCCCATCAGACACTGACCATTACCCATGAATCGATCGACCGCCACGCCTTCGGCAAGGGGGCGCTTAAAGCCGCCAAGTTCATACTGGGAAAGACAGGACTCTTTACCATGGTGGACGTGCTGCAGCTGTAAATGATTCAATCCTCTCTGCTGTCCGTACAGTACAATCGCATTGCTGACCAGAGGGACAGAGATCTCACCCATTCATTTTTCTCGCTTCAATAATCCTGACCACGAGATGCCGTCCCAGATAGGCGTATATGTCGGTGGGCAGGTAATGGCTTGCCGAGCCGGAGAACAGCACCTGTGCCGAGGGGGGAAACTCATCGTCACCTCTGTGGTAAACCACCAGGAGGTCTATGCGCGGCAGCACATAAAAGGAAAATGAAAGGTCACCGAACTCCTCGGGCTTTCCTCCGAGCCTTTGGCATAAGCCTTTCAATGAGTCCAGGTCGTTCTGAATCTCCGATGCGAGATGATCTCCGGAGTAACCCTGATAGGCATTCCGATAAAAAGCGCCGTCTGGAAGTTCGGCCAGAGATACCCATCCGTCTCCCTTCTTGGTTCCATCTGCAGTGTGAAAATAGTGTATCAGCACCGTTGTCACTTCCTCATCAACCACCGAGCCCGTTTGGGCATGTGTAACCGTGAAATCGGGGAAACTGACCTTCAACTCACTGTCCCAATAGGTGATAAAAAAATAACCTCCTGCATCCTCCTCTGACCGCGCTCCCGTGTACTCAACGAGACGATCCGGCTCCCGGTTTTTCAGATCAGCCCTGAGACTTCCAAGATCCCTGCCGTGTGAATCCGCCTGCATTCCCTCCATGAGGGATCCTCCTCAACACTTTTCCTCCGCACCACTCCTGGATTAACCATACTACGCAGCCCCCAGAGCGGATATACATGAATATACCCGAGTTTGTAAGAAATCGTCACAAAAGTTCTGCAAAGGAGATACAATAGTTTCAAACATTCATATCAAGGAGAACTACTCATGTGGACTGGGTCAACAAAAGTGTTGTCAGATGAGGATGCGAAGAGAATCCACACGGCCTCACTCTCTGTTCTCGAAGAAACAGGCACCTACATACCTCACGACGAGATCCTCAAAAAACTTAACAATGCCGGCGCACATGTTGATCGACAGGACAGCATCGCACGATTCCCCGCCTCTCTGATTGAAGATCTCATTCGAAAGGCACCGCGTACAATTGCTCTCCATTCGAGAAGCGAAAGGGAGACAATCGACATTGGTCACGGGGTGACCCGCGCAGTCAGCGGTTTCGACGCAACCTTCATGCAGGATTTCGGAACACGGAACAGGCGCCCGATTACAGAGGAGGAGGTGGGGAACTTTGCTCGGATTGCCGATCAACTGGAGCATATCGATATAGTCGGTGTGCAGGGTATTCCGCAGGACGTACCGCAGGACAAAGCTGAGGCCTACGCTGCCATGAAGCTGCTGGAGAACACTTCGAAGCATATCCTCATTGCTCCTGACACAGGTACAAGTGCAACTACCATATTCAGCATGATAAAGTCGGTTACAGGATCAGACGATATCGGTTCCAAACCGGTGATTTCCTGTCATATTTCACCTTCGGCGCCGCTCAGGTGGACACCTGAGACATGTGAAATAATCATGCATGTCGTGAAAGAGGGAGTCCCCTTCTACATTCTGCCGGCTCCCATGGCTGGCGCAACATCACCGGTAACTCTGGCAGGACATCTCGTCCAGCACAACACCCAGATTCTCACCGGCATAGTGATTGCCCAGGTACTGCGCAACGGCCACCCGGTCGTTTACTGCAATGCGCATACGCTCTTCAATATGAGGGAGGGAAATCCGGTCATCGCAACCCCTGAAACCCTGTTGCTTCGATATGCGGGAGCACAGATTGCCCGCTCATACGGGATACCCAGCCACTCCATTGGGTTTGACACGGATGCCCATATCGTCGACCAGCAGTGCATCTGGGAGAAGGCCCTTTCCGCAATGGCCTGTGTCAACGCAGGGATCGATGTTATGGTGAACCTGGGGATGTTCTCCACAGGGCTCAATGTAAGTTACGAGTCACTGGTCATAGATCACGAGATCTTCAGTCAGTTACGTCGCTTTCAAAGAGGAATCGAAGTGACAGATGATCATCTTGCAGTTGACGTGATCAATAAGATAGGCACCTGGGGATCATATCTCGAGGAAGAGCACACACTCAGACACTTCAGGAGTGAAAACTGGTACCCGGACATAAGCTGTAGAAAACTCTTTGAAAAGTGGTCAGAGGAGGGTGAGAAGGATATGCTGACAGCAGCTCATGAGAAAGCACAGGGCATCCTTGCTCAACGTACCGGGCCCATTGTTGATTCCCGATTGAAAAAAGAACTAGAAAGAATAATTATCGAATAGCAGGCCCTTACAAAATCCGGAATCCACCCTACCCTCCTATTAAAATGCGGGCAAGTTAATAGTGCACCTTGCCGACCTTTAGCCTGAGTGATCGGGTCACATTGACCATGCGAACCGCTCCGATAATTGAGAGCAGCTTGGATTCCGTCGTATCTGCCCGGCTCGTAAGAACAACAGGCGCCTTTGCACCGACGAGTAGTCCCATGAGGCGGTGCGCACCGAGATAGACAATCGATTTCACAAGCATGTTTCCGGACTCGATGCTTGGCACGAGAAGGATGTCCGCCTGCCCGGCAACAGGTCCTGAAATTTTCTTGTGTTTTGCGGCAATGAGTGAGACCGCGTTGTCCATGGCGAGTGGGCCCTCGACCGTACAGGAAGGCACGTACTGGTTTCTCTCCGCCATTTTCGCGAGACAGGCCGCCTCTACAGTTGCCGGCATGGCCGGATTAACCAGCTCTACCGCTGCCAGCACCGCTACTTTCGGATTCGAAACCCCGAATATGTTCGCCAGATGTACAGCATTGAGAAGTATCGCTGCTTTCTGCTCGAGATCGGGGTTCACGTTCATGGCGCCATCTGTAATGAAGAGAAGTCTGTTCATATCGGAAATCTCTGCTATGAACACATGACTCATGATGGAGCCGGTTCTCAACCCGTACTCACGGTTGAGAACACCTCTCAGGAAATCATCCGTGTGTATGTAACCCTTCATGAGAATGTCCGCCTCACCCGAGGAGACTATCTGCACCGCCACAGAAACGGCGCGAACCGGGTCGACTTCATCGATAACGTGCATCCCCTCGAGGGATATCTCTGCTGAATCTGCTATACTCCTGATTTCAGTTTCATCACCAACCAGTATGGATTCAGCTATACTCTTCTCACCCGCTTCAGCAACTGCTTGAATAACATACGTGTCCTGTGCTGCGGCTACGACGACTTTCCTGATGGGATAGTCCTCAATGTGTTTCAAGAGCTCGTCGAAATGCTTCATTGCTGCGTTACCCCCTCATTTCCGGATTTTTCAACCTGGCCATTCAGAACATATGAGATATGCGAAATCATGAAGTGAATGCGCCAGCACTTGGACATTACCTCAACATACCGATTATGAAAAGAGAGTTTTGTACGCTACATGGAATCGTATGTCTGCAGAACAACAAGGTTGTGAGAAAAAGAGTGTCACTCATCCGGCGGGTAGTACAACGGTACCCCCGGATTCATGTTGGGACAAGTAAAAGAATAATCCTTTCATTTTTTTGGCAAATTGTGATTGAATGAAAGAATGAAATGCTAGATCAAAAGGAGGAGTACATCCATGTCCTACGACAAGTTTACCCTGGAGGGGAAGGTGGCAGTCGTCATTGGAGGGACAAGCGGTATCGGTCATTCCATTGCCCTCGGATTTGCCGACGCAGGTGCCGATGTCATTCCCACGTCCCGGCGAGAGCAGAAGGTCAAGGAGGCGGCGCAGGATATAGAAAAGAGGGGGTGCCGCTCCCTGGTCATGGCTGTTGATGCCACCCGTCGGGATGAGGTGGAGGCATTAACCGAAAAGGTGCTGGAGAGTTTCGGTCACATCGATATACTTGTGAACTCGGCAGGAGCGATCTGGGTCGGGGCCTTTGAGGAAATGCCCGATGAGGAATACGACAAGGTAATGGACATCTGTCTTCGTGCAACGTTTCTCACCTGCCAGATCATAGGGAAAGTCATGATCAAGCAGAAAAGCGGTAAAATAGTAAATATATCTTCCATGGCAGCTCTCTGGGGGCAGCCGGATATTCTCCCTTACTGTGCAAGTAAGGGCGGTGTCATACAGTTTTCCCGGAGCCTTGCCGTTGAATGGGCAAAGTATAATATTCAGGTGAACGACATCGCTCCGGGCCTCTTTGTGACACCCCTCACTGAAGATATATTCACTGAGCCCGTTATGAACAGGAGGCTCAAGGAAAAGACACCGATGGGACGTCTGGGGAAACTTGACGAGCTTCAGGGAGCCGCCATCTTTCTT
>JAGLSF010000046.1 GCA_023136305.1 Spirochaetota bacterium | reverse complement strand
GATGTGCTTATTCTTGATGAGCCAACATCGTTTTTCACACCATTAGAGGTTGAGGATTTCTTCACTGTATTAAGAAATATGGCAAGGTTAGGAAAGTCGATTGTTTTCATTACGCATAAAATAGAAGAAGCTGTAAATGTAAGTGATAGGCTCACTATATTGAGACAGGGTAATAAAGAAGAAGAAATTGATTTAAAAGCTATGCCTGGAATAAAGGGAAGAGGAAATATTAAAGATAAAATTATAAGAACAATGTTCAAAGAGACAAAATATTTTGATGTAATAAAAAAAACGCCTATTCAAAACATAGGTGAAGCGGTTTTAGCATTGGAGGGCGTAGCAGCTAAAAATGATAGAGGTGTTGATGCATTGAAGTGCATTTCTTTTTCTCTTGAGAAAGGGGAAATTTTTGGTATTGCCGGCGTAGATGGCAACGGCCAGAAAGAATTAGCAGAGGTGATTGTGGGGTTAAGAAAAGTAACATCGGGTAAAATCACTCTTAATGAATTCGATATCACGAATAAATCGATTAAGTTTATTAATGAGAAGGGTGTTTTTTATGTGACTGAGGACAGAATAGAAGAGGGTAGTGTTGGGAATTTCACTGTTGCTGAGAATACTATCTTTCGTTGTTATAAAAAAGAGCCCTTTTCTAGAAAAGGAATATTTTTAAATATGCAGAAAATCAAAGAATATGCTGATGAATTGATTCATGATTTTTCTATTAAAGTGCCAGATTCAGAGGCATTGGTAAAGACACTCTCTGGCGGAAATATTCAAAAGTTAATACTGGCAAGAGAGTTTTCTCATAAACCTGTGGTTATCATTTGTAATAAACCCACACATGGGTTAGATGTGATGACGACCAGGTTTATCAGAAATGAAATAAAAACACAAAGCAAGCGAGGTGTTTCAGTAATCTTGATCTCTTCGGACCTGGATGAATTATTGGAATTGAGCAATCGAATAGGAATTTTATATAAAGGAGACTTAATAGACATTTTACATAATAAAGATGTTTTAAAGGAAGAAATTGGAAAACTAATGTTAGGTTTGAAAGATTAATGGGACAGCTGGTGAAAATAAGGGAAAACCTGAAAACAGTTGCTGGCCCGGCATTTGCGATTCTTGCTGCATTGATAATAGGAGGAATAATACTAATCCTTATTGGATCAAATCCTTTAAGAGTATATTCTGAAATCTTCACCCTAGGTATGGGTACCTATCTTGGTATTACAGAATCACTTAAGAGAATGGTTCCACTCCTTATAATCAGTGCAGGTTTGATTATTGTTTTTAAAACAGGAATTTGGAACATAGGCGGTAATGGTCAATTCTTAATCGGCGCAATTTTAGTCGGAGGAATAGCCCCTTTATTAGTAAATAAATTTCCCCTTTATGTGTTCTTTTTGATCTCAAGCTTGATAGGTTTCTTGGGTGGTGCATTATGGATAAGCATTCCCGCGGTATTAAAAGCAAAATATGAAATCAACGAAATTATTGTGACAATGATGATGGATTTTGTTGCTATTTATTTTACATCTTACTTAGTAAAATATCCGTTGAATGCACTTCCAGGACAGTTCCCCCAAACAACAGTTATTCCAATGGAAAAGAGGTTACCATTTATTCCCTTTACAGAAATTCATATAGGATTGATTGTCGGTTTCATTGTAGTAATCCTGGCACATTTTTTCATAAGGAAAACAACATTGGGATATGAGTTTCGTTTTTTGGGTGAAAATAAAAAAGCTGCATTTTATGCCGGTGTAAACATCAGTAAGGTTACTATTATTGCCATGCTTATTAGTGGAGGATGTGCCGGATTGGCCGGGACAAATGATGTTTTAGGAATTAAAGGTACGTTTCAAGCGGAATGGAATCCTAGCTATTCCTTTTCAGCCATTCCTTTGGTTTTCTTGGCCAGATTCAACGGAATTGCCCTTATTCCACTTGCTTACTTTTTCTCTTTTCTTGATATTGGTGGAGAATTCATGTCTCGATCAGCAAATGTGCCTGTATACTTTGTTCAGGTAATAAAAGCACTAATGCTAATATTTCTTGGGGTTGGTGAGTATTTTCAAAAAATAGGTAAAAGATTTTGGAAATTATAAATTCAATTTTTTTCGAGTCTTTTTTTGTAGTTCTGTTGAGCGGAACCTTAACTGCTTCAACACCAATAATTCTGGCAGCAATAGGGGAAGATTTTGTTGAGTCGGGGGGTATATTAAACCTTGGATTAGAGGGAATGATGTTACTTGGGGCTTTTGCAGCTTTTGTGGTTGCCCTCAATACTCAAAGCGTATATTGGGGCTTGATCTCTGGTATCTTGGCAGGTTTAATAATTGCACTGATTTTTGGATATCTTGTAATATATCTTAAGACTAACCAGATTGTAACTGGCTTAGGTATTACACTTTTTGGGATCGGAATCACAAGTCTACTTTTTAGAGTTATTTTTGGGAGTACCTTTCCTGTTGTTTCAGAAATAACTTCAAAAACTGATATTCCTTATTTTTCAGAGATTCCTTATATAAGATCAATCTTTAGTCTTCATATTATAACATATATAAGTTTTGCACTACTTCCTAGTGCATGGTGGGTGCTTTACAAAACGAATTTTGGTCTAAATGTAAGAGCAGTTGGGGAAAATCCTATTGCTGCAGATGCCCACGGTGTCAATGTTTACCGAACGAGATATGTAACATTACTAATAGAAGGTTTACTTGCTGGTTTAGGTGGCGCATTTCTATCAATTTGTGATTTATCTTTTTTTGTGAATAACATGACGCAGGGACGTGGATTCATTGCTATTGCTATTATTATGCTTTCAAAATGGAATCCATCTAGAATATTTTACGGAGCCTTATTATTCGGAATCTTTACTTCACTTACTTTTGGACTGCAAATCTTAGGGTTGAATATTCCACGTGAGTTCATTTTAATGCTTCCTTATATTGTTATAATTGTCCTATTATGCGTTCTTGCAAGGAATACACGACTTCCAGGGGCATTTTGTAAGCCTTATGAAAGAGAATAAGAGAATCAAGACAGTTTGTCTTTAAAGAATTCCGAAGATTTTTTTAATACTCAAATATTGTGTATGCTTTATTGATAGTTATCTTGTTTGTAAAGTAGTAATGTGGGCATTGCTGCATAAGAATCAATGACAGGTTTGAAAGAGTGTACATGACAATGGCATCTTTTAAAACGGGAATGAGGATCATCGGGAACAACCGGTATTCCCTTCTGTCAGGCCTGCTGACTGATGAGAAGCTCTATGCCCGTACCCCGGTCATAAAGAGGGGCAAGGGCCCCTATCTCTATGATTACGATGAAAACAGGTTCATAGATTTCGATTTGCATGGCGGTACCCTGATTCTCGGGCATGCCCCGCCCCGATTGACTTCGGTCATGAAAGCATGGTTGAACCGAGGGTTTTCTCCCGGATTTCCCTCGGCAGCACATCGCCTACTCTCAAAGACCCTACACGATGTTCTCTACGAAGAATCGAACATAGAGATAAAACTCGTGTACCTGGACTCGGTATACGAGGCGGTTCCTGTTCTGTCCCTGTTTTTATCTCAAGCTGCCAGCGGGGGAGGGGGTGTTTTTGTCTGCAACCGGCCTGATCCCTGGCAGGATATGCCGCTCTTTTATCACAATCTGCATGGATCGACTTATGGAGACATAGAGGGCCTGAACGCCGGGAGCATTGACTATGCAATCCTTCGGATTGACGAAGCTGTTGATCCAAAGATGGTACACAGTGGTTTGAAATGGTTGAAAAAGAGAAGCATACCCCTTATCGGCGATGCCGCAACATTCAACTCCTTTCTCCATATGAAAAGACTGAAGGATTGGCAGAGGCAATTCGATGCAGTAGTATTCGGGAGCTGGCTCGCCTCGGGGCTCCCCTTCAGCGCAATCTCCGTACACGACATGTCGATTTTCAATAAGGAGGGAGGTTCACAGAATCAGAGCGCACCGCTTCCTGCTGCACTTCCCGAAAAGGGCGCTTTGTCCCTGTACAAACTCAAAACTGCTCAGCGCAGCCTGCACATTTTTCAAAAAAGTGGTGGATTCAGCATGCTCCTGGATAAGCACGGGCGCTTCTATACAGCATTGGATAAGAAGTACTTTCAGCTCTGCGGGGGACTTGTCCGTTTTTGTGAAGATGATCGGCTCAAGAACGCCTTTGGCGATCTACGATTGCATCTCCTTCGAGCTGGTTTCATCTTCCCCTATGCACTCTTCAGCCCGCTGGCCCTTTCCTTCGCCCATTCAGATGAGCTTCTGAAGAAAAGTGCCCATGAGATCAATGAAATTCTGCACCTATTCTTTCAGGCATAGATGCGAAATGTAAGGCCGGTTCCAATTCTCGAAGACGGCGCACATATCCAGGCAATGCTTACTACACACAGCATACAGCCATGACTCCAACTCTTGACGAAATACGGTTTACGAGATACAGTAATCGAGCAGCCAATTATTACATGTGAAACAGGAGGGCCCAATGGCCAAGAAGGGGAGGCTTGATTTTATGAAAATGAAACAGGCGGGTGAGAAACTCACCTGGGTCACCGCTTATGATTACCCCATCGCCCATTTTGCCGAACAGGCGGGCATAGACATGATACTGGTCGGAGACTCTCTGGGTATGGTCGTATACGGGTATGATAGCACCATACCGGTGACCATGGAAGAGTGCCTGATTCACTGCCGTGCTGTGCGCAGGGGCGCACCCAATACCTTCGTGATCGGCGACATGCCATTTCTCTCCTATCAGGTCTCCATTCCAGATGCAATTCGTAACGCGGGTCGATTTCTGAAAGAAGCTTCTGTGGATGCCGTCAAACTTGAGGGCGGCCGCAGGGTTCTTGAGCAGATCCGCGGTATCGTGGATGCCGGAATACTGGCGATCGGCCACATAGGACTCACCCCGCAGAGCAGTGGCCAGCTCGGAGGGTTCAAGGCCCAGGGAAGGACTGCGGCGAGTGCCGAGGAGCTGATAAAGGACGCTCTGTCCATTGAGGAAGCAGGGGCTTTTGCACTGCTGCTGGAGGCGGTCCCCCCTGAGTTGAGCAGCGCGATAACCGAGATGCTCGACATCCCGGTCTATGGCATAGGCGCAGGCCCCGACACCGATGGTCAATTGCTGATTAACGGCGACATGCTGGGATACTTCGAGGCCTTCACCCCAAAGTTTGTGAAAAAGTACGCCAATCTCGCACAGGTCATCACAGATGCCTTTAAAGAGTATGTGGATGAGGTTCACAGCGGCCGCTTCCCCGGGCCAGAACACTCATACAGTGTGCTCAAAGATGAGCTCGAAGCCTTCAATGCTGTGGTGGAACAGTATAAAAAATCCCACTAGGGAATACCGGGACAATGGAAAATCCTCCTCTATATTTTCGGTACCTTCGGGGCTGTGTTGATCGGGGGTGGTGTCGTACTGGTCATTGGCCTTTGGTGGTTTCGTGTACCTTGTCGGGAATGTATTGAACTTACCCCGTGCCCATAGGGCGTTTCTTCTTACCTGGAGCCTTGCGGTTCTGCCAGTTATGTATCTGCAGAAATCCATCGTTTCTCTGTTCGTGTACACAGGGCTTGTCATCGGCTGGCTTTCGCTTGCGAGAACGGAACATGGGGTTGCTGCCCCTGCTGTTCTATGTCAGTTCCATCATAAGTATATCTGGTAATCTGTTGGAACCGCCCGTTATTACATCTAAAGCTTTGAATCATCAGGCCGATATTTAGGGTGAAGAGGTATAGCCATGCTCATCCATGCACTTAACCTTTTTCATATGGGGCTCGGTATCTGCCTCCTGTTTTTTGCAATCTATCTCTGGAGCATATTCCGAAAATTCTCATCTGCCTTTCTTGCCTTGACTTCCTTCCTCCTCTACTGCCGCATTATTATCACCCTACTCGACTACTATGGCATTCTCAAAGTACTCACTGCTGTCGATCTGTTCAAGGTCCCCCTTATCGATTATGCCCTTGAGTTTCTTGTGATTCTGTTCATGATCGTCACCATTGTCACCTTCATCAGGGATGAGAAGGGAAGCGGTGGGAAATGACGATTGCATAATTTTTCATATTGCTATAAATTATAAGTGTACCTTGTTCAACAGTGTAATGACAACTTCGGCTGTATCACCCTATTGTTGGATTACCGGGCATGCAATTTCGTCCATACGATATTATAACGGCAAAACGCGACGGCAGGGCGCACACCCGCGATGAAATCATGTTCTTCATCGACGGATATACAAGGGGCGATATCCCGGATTATCAGGTTTCAGCCTGGCTCATGGCCTGTTTTCTAAACGGCCTCAACGAGGACGAAACCTATTTCCTCACAGATGCAATGCTCCACTCCGGGAGCATCTTAGATCTCAAAACCATTCATAAACCAAAGGTTGACAAGCACTCCACGGGGGGTGTGGGTGACAAGATATCGTTGGCTCTTGCACCCGCAGTTGCCGCATGCGGCGTTGCCGTTCCCATGACCAGCGGAAGGGGGCTTGGCTTTTCTGGCGGGACACTCGACAAGCTTGAATCCATACCTGGTTTCAATGTGAACCTCTCAGAACATGAATTTGTACAGGTGCTCAAAGAGGTCGGCTATGTGATGAGCGGTCAGACGCAAACCCTGGCCCCTGCTGACCGTAAACTCTACGCACTCCGTGATGTCACGGGTACCGTTGAGAATCTATCTCTCATTACTGCCAGCATATTGAGCAAGAAGATCGCCGAAGGCGCCGACTCTATCGTCATGGATGTAAAGTCCGGGAGCGGTGCGTTCATGAAGACACTCGATGGGTCGCGGTCTCTGTCACATTCACTTACGCAAACCGCTGAGAAACTGGGAAAGAAACTGACCTGTATTATCTCCAATATGGGACAACCTCTTGGAAGGGCTGTTGGAAACAGCCTCGAGGTGATAGAGTCGATTGAATGCTTACGGGGAGGCGGTCCGGATGATGTGGTTGATTTGGTGACCATACTCGGTGGACATATGCTGAAACATGCAGGCGTTGTGGAATCCGTCGAGGGCGGGCGCGAGATGATCCAAGATAAATTGCGCAGCGGGGAAGCACTTGAACGGTTCATCCATTCTGTGCAGCGGCAGGGTGGAGCAATAGAAGTCGTTGAGGATACCGAGAGGTTTGACAGGGCGGGTTCTGAGGTATCGGTTGCATCGCAGGAAAACGGATATGTCAGTTCGATAAACACTGAGGATATCGGTACAGCTGCCATCTTTGTCGGGGCCGGAAGGTTTACGAAAGAGGATGCTATTGATCCATCGGCAGGAGTCAATATTCATAAAAAGATAGGTGATTCTGTGGAAACCGGTGAAGCGCTGGCAACGCTTCATTTCAACAATCGCAGCGGCCTGGAACGTGCAATCGCTTTAATTCAGGATGCATACGAAATCGGGAAACAGGAACCTGCAGCATTCCAGCTTGTCCACGAGGTGATAGGCTAATGTCTGACTTCATTGAGGAGATGATCAACAACTCCCCTGAATGGGTCTGCACTGATATTGATGCGGGCAGTATAGAAAAACTCTCTCATCTAACTGGTTACAGTGAAAGAATTTGCAGGATTCTTTTTCTCAGGGGTGTGCGCACACGCCAGGACCTCGATAACTACCTCAATAACGATATCGATGCCCTGAACAATCCATTTTTATTCACTGATATGATAAGGGCCGTTCAGAGAGTGAAGCGTGCCGTGTACAGGCATGAAAAGATCTTCATATTCGGTGATCGGGACGCAGACGGTGTGTTATCAACGGCAATGCTTTTCAACATGCTCAAGCGTTTCGATGCAGATGTTTTGTATCGCGTTCCCGAAGGTGAATATGGTTATGGCATAGAAAAACGGGATATTGACTTTGCGAAGAATGAAGGCGTCACTTTGATTCTCACTGTGGATACGGGTATATCCAGTGCGGAAGAGGTTGACTATGCGAACGCTCTGAAAATAGATACGATCATCATGGACCATCATGTGCAGCCTGAAGTTGTACCCTGTGCATATTCAATCCTTAATCCAAAAATGAATGAGGAAACCTATCCATTCAGTGATCTCTCTGCAGGGGGAGTGGTATTGAAGTTTATCCACGCTTTCATACTCTCTCATGCAAAGAATTTCAATCGGGTTTTTATCCCTCTTGGCGCCCGGGGTGACCTCATCGAGGGGTACAAAGTAAAGAACGGTTTACTCATTGAACCCATTCGTTTCAAGGAGAGTATACACTATCCCATCGACAGTAATGCAACGGTGGTGCGCGATACCGATAAGCCCCTTCCCGATTACTTCATGAGCTGGCTGAGTGATACGAAGATCGCGCAGATCAGTATCATCACTTCGAAGGAGTACGATTCAGCAGAGGAGTTTGCTGATATATTTACGCGTCTATATATGAAGAAGCAGCAAAAATGCACGGCCTTTGTACATTCCTTTATTGATCTGTCAGCGCTTTCAACGATATCTGATATCATGCCGCTTGTTGATGAGAACAGGGTCATTGTCAAGGAGGGTTTGCACCGGCTCGATCATTCAGAGAACCTGGGCCTACGGATATTGCTTGGGTACTGTAATCTTCCTGACAGGACGCTGACAGCGCGGGATATTGCATGGAATCTCTCTCCCATAATCAATTCTGCGGGACGCATGGGCGAAGCCGATCTTGCAGCGCGTCTTTTTACTACTGAGGACCTCAATACTGCCAATGAGCTTTCCCGAATGCTCATCAATCTGAATGAACGGCGAAAAGAGAAAGGTGAGCGGAATCTCAACATCATCCAGCCAATAATCGAGGACAGGTATTACAAGGACCCTGTCATCGTCCTTTCAACTGACGAATGTGAACATGGTGTGACCGGTATCATTGCATCGAAAATATCACGAAAGTATTCAAAACCCACATTCATCATCGTTAATGATGGCGATCGCGGTATCGGTTCTGGAAGGGGTGGACGGAATATCGATCTTGTACATCTCGTTACGAGATGTGAGGACCTTCTTGTCAAGTTCGGAGGGCATAGGGCTGCAGTCGGTTTCACCATTGATACGGAAAACATAGATCTTTTCAGGGAGAGGATGCAGAGCATCATGTCTGAAGACCTGGATATGTTGAACAGTTATGAAAATCTCGAGATCGATGACTCAATTGTTCCTGATGAAGTGAGTTTTGATCTTTACAACGAACTCAACATTTTCGAGCCTACCGGACCTGGCAATACGGCACCCATGTTCTGCATCCTTGGTACGACGGTTATCAATCCTGCAGGAATCGGTAAGGATAAGAACCATTTGCGATTTTTTGTACCGTCAAAGAGCGAGCTTATTCCGGTAATTGGCTGGGGAATGGCGGATAAAGGTTTCAGAATACTCGAGAAAAGTGAATTGGTGGATATAGTATTCTCCATTGAAGATAACTTCTACCGTGGAGAACGGTCCCTTCAGCTCGTACTCGCTGACATGCGCGGCTTCGAGGTGAATGCCTGAGATGAGTGGATGAAGGTGAGGTGGATGCGGTTGAAAGGGTTAGCGTTTGTTCTGGTTCTTCTCATGGTCCCCTGTTTTTCTTTCTCAACCACCAGTTTCGATGATCTGCTGGTGAGGCAGGAGGTTCAGCAAAGCCTCAATCGTTTCCTCACCCGGGAACGCTCATTCATTCAGAGAGGCCTGAACAACGGGGCGTACTATCTCCCCATGGTGCGCCACACATTCGAAAGTAAGAATCTTCCTGAAGAGCTCATCTACCTTCCTATTATCGAAAGTGCCTATTCTCCACGTGCATATTCCAGAGCGGGTGCGTCCGGGATATGGCAGTTCATGGTATCAACGGCCACCTGGCAGGGATTGAACATCGATTTCTGGGTGGACGAACGGCGTGATCCGGTCAAGTCGACCGAGAAGGCGGCCCAGCATCTTAAATATCTTCATTCGTACTATCGGAACTGGGAGCTTGCACTCGCTGCATACAATGCGGGAATAGGGTCGGTCAACCTCGCCATCAAACACGGACAGACGAGAGATTTCTGGAAACTCTGCGATCTTCGCCTTCTGAAAAGAGAGACCAGGGATTATGTGCCCCGCTTCGTCGCAGCCGCTCATATTGCCGGGGACCCGGAAGCCTACGGCTTTTCTTTACAGGGGAGTGAGCGGTTTTCGAGCCATGAAACATTGAAGATCGATAAACCAGTCGATCTGAGTCTCTTCAGCCGGAATGCAGGGATTTCGCTTCGTACACTGCAATTCCTGAATCCCGAGCTCAACCGTATCATCACACCGGTCGGCCGCTCCTATATACTGCGCGTACCTGAAGAACGTTATGCGGATGCGCTCCGCGTGTATCACAATCTGCCGAAAGAGGAACTTGTTGGCGTCAAGAGACTCACCGTGCGTTACGGCGATACACTGGGTGATCTGGCTGAGCACTACAACACGAGCGTGACGCTGATAAAGCATCTCAACGAGATCCGTAATCCGAAGCGACTCTATGCGGGGCAGAGCATTCTTGTTCCCATCACCGATGAGGACATTGAACCCATAGCGGGACCTGTCTTTCTCCCGAGCCGGAATTTCAACACGCAGGAGATTCGGTACACCATTCAGGAGGGAGATACCCTCTGGGAGATCGCCCGTAGATACGATTCGGATATTGAAACACTGCTCTGGGTAAACGGTATGACCTTCAACTCAATTGTCATGCCCGGGGATGAGATCAAGCTCTGGCTCAACCTTG
>JAGLSF010000455.1 GCA_023136305.1 Spirochaetota bacterium | reverse complement strand
AACGGTTCCTCTCTCACTTTCAAAGCGGATCCGTTTTTGAGGGGCTGGTCAAACCTTGTAACAAGGAACTAGGTACTAGGAACCAGGAACTGAACAGGCAGGTTCTCACTTCTCTACCAGCTCCACCCGGCGATTTACGGCCTGGCCGTCCTCCGACCGGTTGGTGGAAGCCGGCACAAGGGGCCCTACCCCGTGGGCCTTCAGGCGGCCGGGATCGATCCCGTATTCTTTCACCAGGACGTCCACCACTGCCTCAGCCCTGGCCATGGACAGGCTCATGTTGGAATCGAACGCCCCGATGCTGTCGGTGTGACCGACCACGTATATTTTAAGGCCTGTATCTTTCTTCAGTAACTTTGCGATCTCCTCGAGGGCAGGTTTTGAATCCGGCTTTACCACTGCCTTCCCCGTGTCGAAGTGGATCCCGTACACGGCCGCTTTTCCGGTCAGACTGATCTCCTTGGCCAGGGCGTCGGCATCGGCCACCACATACTGCTCCATGGCCTTCTCCTCGACAATGTAGAGCTCAATTCCCTGTCCTCCGTTCCAGGGATGAACCAGGACCCAGGTCACCTTCCCCCCCTTGTCCAGGCTCATGTGCACGTTGTAGCTGTCCTCGTATTGGACAACGCCGCCGATCTTCTTAAAGGCCTCCCGGTAGTTCCCCTTGATCTGGGCCTCGCTCAGGTACTTCGTCCCCTCCTTGAAGTGATAGTTGATATGGAACTTTCGGCCCTCCACCGTTTTATAGTTCCCGCTGCTGTCCACGAATCCGTCATAGGCGTCGAACTCGTTCTCCTCGTAGTTGTCGATATAGTAGTTCGGCAGGCGGGTAAACATCGGGTGATCCTTACTGCCCTCGACGTCCTGGGCGGATGCTGGAGGGAGGCAGAGGACAAAAACATCGCGAAAAGAACGGCACGCATCACAGCCACCTTCGGTTTTCTCAAGGTCTCCTCCTTGTTGTATAGCTCAGGTCATGCAACCTGAGTCCAATTGATA
>JAGLSF010000454.1 GCA_023136305.1 Spirochaetota bacterium | reverse complement strand
ATGAAGGTGAAGAAAACAGGGAAATCACAGTACCTGGAACCCATGAATCCCTTTGAGCGGCGGGTCATCCACATGACGCTTCAGAGCGACCCCTATGTGGAGACCAGAAGTGAGGGAAACGGCAACCTGAAGCGCGTGAAGATATACCTCAAGAGGAGGAAGCCGGGGAGCTGAGCACCGGTTGATCGTCTTCTTCTTATGGTTTAATAACGTGCAGCGCGAATTTATTTTTTATGTTTGGTTGCGGTTCATGCTGCGCTGTGCAGTCTCCCTGGGGAGAGTTTCACCCCCGCAGTTATCAAACACGCCTTGCGGCAGCCTGATACGATCATCCTTCCGAGTACACGATGGTGTCAGGTTTGAAGGCGACCCAGGCAAACCAGAAGTGATCGCCGTGTATCACCGGTTCGAGCTGTGCTCCCCTCAGCGGACCCTTCACTGCTCTGCCGAATATATCCCAGGTGCTCCCCGTGTTTTCATCAATAATCTCACCGCTCTTAACCGTGAAGGAGAGGACTTCTCCATTCAACTCCGGTCGGAACACCCCGGTTGCGCCTATGTCTCTGCCATCAGAAATTTCCTGTGCATCGAGCGCGCTGCTCGTTCCTGCCTCATGGAATACCACGAGATGAACACCAGACTGCACATCGTTGATTACATGCTCGCTGGCAAGGGTGGTGTAGGGGTATGCCACATTCAGCTCACGGCCTCTGTTGTGCAGAGTCACTGCGACCACCCGTTCCATCGCAGTCAGCCGGCTGTCAATTTCGCCGGTGAAGAGGAAAGGGCTGTCCCCGATACGGTCATAACCAACATAGGGATTCCACCCGTAGGTTCGAGAGTGTCCGGTTTCCCGGGAGAGAATCTTCCCTTCAGGATAGGCATTCCTGAAATCGTCGAATGACACAATGCTCGACGGCAGAAAGATAAGCCGATCACCGGCATGTTCTCCAACGATTCCGGTGCCGGTGAGCTGCTGCCACAGGCTCTCGGTGGTGCGATCGTACATGACCAGGTCGGAG
>JAGLSF010000453.1 GCA_023136305.1 Spirochaetota bacterium | reverse complement strand
ATTTTATGAATGATTTTTTCTCTCAACGGTATATTTGAGATACTCGACTAGCGGAGCGATATTTTTATTGTTCGCCCTGACATAGTCAATTCCGAGGACGGGATGTATGTTTTTCAGGGCAAAAAAACGAATCAGCGTGGTGATTATCGGCGGTGCAGGGTACGGTGGCGCAGAGCTATTGCGGCTCCTGCTCTTTCACCCCAGGGTCCAGGTAACCTTCGTGACTTCACGGAGACATGCCGGCAACAAGGTGTCGTCGATCAACAGATTCCTCACAGGCCTTACCGACCTCATTTTCACTGAGCCCGAGATCGATAGCCTTCCCTCCGATACGGATGTGATTTTTCTTGCCACACCCCATGGTGCGTCCATGGAGCTGGTGCCGCAGATTGTGAAGGCCCTGCCACGAACACGGGTAATTGATCTGAGTGGGGATTTTCGCCTCAAGAACCACAAGGTATACCGGCAGTATTACAATATGGAGCATAAGTCATCCGATTATCTTAGCAGGTTCGTGTACGGTCTTGCCGAGCTGAACAGAGATGCCATTCGGAGTGCCCAGTATGTTGCCAATCCGGGCTGCTTTGCAACGGGTGTGATACTTGCGCTCATGCCGCTTTTTTCGTGTGCTGCGGTTCAGCGGGAGGTGTCGGTGGTGGCGGTGACCGGTTCGTCCGGCTCGGGGGAGTTGCCGAAGGAGGTTACACATCATCCTATTCGGTCTCAAAACTTCAAATCCTATAAGATACTGGAGCATCAGCACCACCCCGAGATCGAGCAGTTCTTCAGGGACAAGTTTTTGAACTGGGATTATGAGATAGGCCTCGTTCCGCAGTCCGGCTCCTTCGTACGGGGTATATTCACCACAGCGATACTTTACAATGAAAGCATACAGGAACATGTGCTGAAAACCGCCCTCGAGAAACTCTACGGGGGGGAGTCCTTTATAAGGGTGGTCGACGGTTCGCCGGAAGTTAATGCAGTGCAGGGGTCGAATTACGTTGAAGTTTCCGGTTTGGCAAGGCGGAATTTCGTCGTCACCATGAGTGCAATGGACAACCTTGTGCGGGGGGCAAGCGGCCAGGCGGTTCAGAACATGAACAT
>JAGLSF010000452.1 GCA_023136305.1 Spirochaetota bacterium | reverse complement strand
TGCGATCTCTTCTGCGATGGGCTGGGTGCCTGTATAGGCCACTGCCCCGAAAATGCTATCACCATAGAGGAACGGGAAGCCGAACCCTATGATGAGCGAAGGGTGATGGAGAACATCGTAAAGGGAGGTGCGGGTGTTATTGATGCTCATCTGAAGCATCTCGAAGAACACGGCGAGTACGGGTATCTCAGCCAGGCAAAGGCCCTTCTGAAGGAGCGGGGGATTCCTGTGCCGGAGGCAGTTGCCGCTTCCGCAGCGGCCCAGAAAGCTGCAGAAGCGGCAGATCACATGGATGCAGGGGGTGGCTGTCCGGGTGCCCAGGCTTTCAACTCTGCTGCCACAGATTCACAGCAGGTATCTGCTGATGAGGAGGATTTCTCAGAGCTGACCCACTGGCCCGTTCAACTGCATCTGGCACCGGCCATGGCGCCCCATTTCGAGGGAAAGGATATTCTGCTTTCGGCCGACTGTGTTGCCTATACCATGGGAAATTTCCATAGAAAGTTTCTCAAGGGAAGGATGGTGGCTATTGCCTGTCCGAAACTCGACAGTGAGCAGGAGATCTATCGTGACAAGATAACAGCCCTCATCGATCATGCGAATATCAATACGCTTACCGTTGTGACCATGGAAGTACCGTGCTGCGGCGGCCTGCTCATGCTTGCCCGGGAGGCGGCTTCTGCTGCATCACGCAAGGTGCCGTTGAAGTCGGTCGTGGTCAGCGTCAAGGGGCAGGTCCTTCAGGAGGAGTGGCTATAGGGTTGAGCCGCGATTCTGTTTCAAATCTTTCGAGAATTCATGTACTCTGATTACACGTGGTGGCACCAGTACACGCAAGGAGGTGCGAGAGGTGGCAGACGAGGGGAAAGACATTCTGGCGAAGGTTCTCGATTTGAATGGTCTCATCGATTATCAGGAGGGGTCTGTCGTTTCGAGACAGATTATCAAGAAGGATATCGGTACGGTAACATCTTTTGCATTCGACGCGGGGGAGGGCTTGAGCGAGCACACGGCACCCTTCGACGCGCTCGTCTATGTGTATGATGGCGAGGCGGAGGTTACTATTTCGGGTACACTCCACAAAGTCGGGAGCGGTGAGCTCATCATCATGCCT
>JAGLSF010000451.1 GCA_023136305.1 Spirochaetota bacterium | reverse complement strand
ACGCCGTCGTTGATGTTCTTGTTGCCCCAGTATTCCAGGGAGCTCTCCTCACGGTTTACAGCGGAGAAGTTGTTCTTCCCGTTCCTGAACACGGAGTAGGCTGAACCTATGACCACGGTTTCAGGTTTTACCGCCTCATTAATCGCCTTCTGGAAGCCGAAGTGCAGGTAAGCGTAATCGGGAAGCCGCCGATCGGGCTGTGACAGTGCAAGGGTAATGGACGGGCTGCCTGAGGAAACGAGAATGAATTTTGCGTCTCTTTCCTCAAGGCCCTTGGCCAGCATACAGGGCTCAGAGAGGTCTAAGATGGGGGTATCGGGGCCGGCAGACCCACATCCCCCGGGGAATCCCTCCCAGATGGATATTTTCGATCCCACGATGAAGTCAGGATCATTGATCTCCTTTGCGATACGCTCATAGATCTCGTATGCAAAGCGTGACCGGTTCTCCCAGGAACCACCGAACTTCCACTTTCGGTCGTTGTAGGGCCGCAAGAGCTGTGAGCCCAGGTATCCATGGCAGAGTTTGACATCCACGCCGTCAGCGCCCGCATCGTGGGCCACCTTGGCAGCTGACACGAACTTGTCAATGATGTCCACCACCTCCTCCTCAGTGAGCAGGTCACCGCCAAAACCGGGAAGAGGTTTCACACAGACGCGGCGCGAAAATTTCGGTTCGCTGAGTTCTCCTGAGTGTGTGAGCTGTATTATCAGGAGGGGCTTATCGTTTATCATCTTCATCTCTGTGAATAGCTTTGTGAGACCCTTGAGGTTCGATGGTGTGCCGATGAGCTGGTTCAGCCGGCCGCGGCTTTCACTGATAACGCTAATGGCTTCCACAACGATAACCCCCGCATTTCCCTCGAAGTTCTTTCTGTAGCGCGTGTAGGTGAGCTCAGAGGGGTCACCGTTCTCGTCGGCGTCGTTGCACTCCATGGCGTTGAGTGCGATACGGTTGACCGCCGTTTTGGTCCCCATTTTAATTGGCGTAAACAATGCATCCTTTCTGCCCATGTATCACTCCTTTGCGTAATTAATGCGCGTTGGATTTCGTGCACGCAGAACGCATTTTATAATACCACATACCTCTTTAGTTTCAAAGAAATTTATCCCATG
>JAGLSF010000450.1 GCA_023136305.1 Spirochaetota bacterium | reverse complement strand
GTATCATCCTTCTCGCCGATGTATGCGATGACGGTCCTCACAACCACTTCCTGCCCTGCCGGCACAAGTATCTTTCTCAGATAACCGGAATGAAAGGACTCAATGACCTGCGTTGCCTTATCGGTTTCGACCTCGAAGAGGGGCTCTCCCTTTTCAATGTAATCGTCCTCGTTTTTCAGCCAGCTCACGATAGTACCGCTCTCCATAGTGAGCCCGATCTTACCCAGTAATACTTCTTTGAGCATCTCTGCACCCTCTATTGACTTGCATGAGAGATTACCTGAAGCCGACTGTCCGGCTCCATCAGCCGCCGCCGATAAATGAAAGAATCTTCACCTCATCACCGTTACACAGTCTGTGTTTGGCATCCTTCGGCATCCCATTGACCAGGAACACCTTTCCCCTTTTTTTTGGAATACTGAGATATTCGGAGAGCCCCTGCAGGGTTTCGTCCTCCGGCAGGCTCAGGAGTCCATCGTTTCCGATTTTCCCTTCTCCGTACTTTTTCAACAGGGTATACAGCTTTACCTTTACTTCCATGCTCCTTCCTCACAACAGAAATGAACGAATGCCCTTCTATACATCGATACCCAGGTCCTGCAGCTTTTTCTGTGAGGGCACGCCCGTTTTCACGTCCCAGCCGCGTGCCTCGTAGTACTCATCAAGCATACCATCAAAATCCTTGATTGCACATCTCTCCTCATCGGCGTAGAGCCCGAAAGCGGGTTTCCGCCTCACCCGATCGGGTATCATATCATCCTCCCGCCGGAATCCCTCCCTGACATTGAACATGCGCTGCAGGTTGAAAACCCGCTCACCCACTTTGAGCAGTTCCTTCCCATCAATATCCCAACCTGTAACGGCGGAAAGGATCTCGGCAAGCTCGTCAAGGTAAATCCCCGAATACATGAAGAATTTACAGGTGTTGAGGATATCGGGAACGATCAGACCATCCTGCAGGACTTTTACTATGCTGCCCTTCCCCTTCTCATCCCACCGCTCAACGGTGTTGGGATCGGGTATTCCATACTTCATCAACCCCCAGTCGAACTTACCGGAGTCGTACACCATTCCTTCCAGTGGATGTATGTGGCACATTCCCCTGTTTGCCGTGCCGTAGGCTA
>JAGLSF010000045.1 GCA_023136305.1 Spirochaetota bacterium | reverse complement strand
CCATGGAACGGGCAATCGCGATCTCGTCCTCCCCATGAGCAAGGCGGCAATGGTTGCAGGAGCGGACGGTGTAATGGTGGAGGTTCATTTTCAGCCCGACTCCGCATTGAGCGATGGGAACCAGTCCCTGGACCCGGGAGGATACGGCACCTTTATCAGAGAGTTGCAGGTTTTGAGGGAAAAGCTTGAATCATGATCCATCACAGTGTCCGATAGCTCGTACCATCCTCCATTACAAAGGGTGAAGGCAGCTTCTTCTCACCCCTACCGTACACGAGACAGCCTGCTCCAATATGGGAATTACGCGGAAGGGTGACCCCATGTCCGATAATGGAGAACCCATTTTGCAGAAGTCCGGGATATTCCCCGTTTCGAACATCGGTGAAACCACCCACCCGTGCGTTGCGCTCTACGACCCTGTCTCTGCCTTCCAGAAGGAGCGCATTCTCAATAACCGCGCCATCCTCGATAGAGTTGAAGGGCAGAATGACAGATCCACGAACATGTGCATTTTTTCCGATGTGCACATCATGGAAGATAATGGAGTCCTCCACAACACCCTTTACCCGTGAGCCACAACCCACAAAACTGTTTATCACCGTACCGCTTTCCGAAACGCTTGATTTCGCAGTATAGGGGGACAGCAACCGCGCGTAAAGCCTGAGAAACCGCTCATTCTGAAGAGCTGAAGGCAGGTTGAGGTTTTCCCGCCAGTACTCATAACATGTGCGCATCAAGAAGGAATAACCCTCGAGGTTTATGATCCGATCGAAATTGTGAAAGAGGTAGTCATTGAATAAAAGAGTGCAGAAACTTTTATTGCTCCCCTCTGCCCGCTCGCCCACATCGGCAATTATCTCCCTGAGCCTTCTTCGCGGCAGAATATACAGCTCGGACGGATCCTTTCCAAGATGTACCTTCCCGATTCCGCTCGCAGCTTTTCGAAGGCGAAAAAAATCTTCCCAGTCGACAACCGTCACATTTCCCGTTCGTCCGACAACGAAGATATCTGCGCCTGTACCGCCGGACATAAACTCGCTCAGCGTCTCGATATCAGGACGCTCTTCCACTGAAAACAGACTGTGCGGCATGGAGGATATGTTCGAAAGCTCAAGCACATTCCGTACAGTGTAGTTACCCCAGATTGGGAAATCATACACCTGCGATGTGGCCTGGAAACCGGGAAAGGATCTCTGCAGGGACTCCTCGAAGAGAATACAGTGATATTTTGACATAGTTATTTTACTTCTAATTCAACGGAACATTTAGTTGTAATTTAAAATCAATCGGCTATAATATATACAAATAAAAGGAAACCATAATGGAAATTTCTACACTTACGCCCGAAGAACGCATTTTTCGCATCGACGACGAGTGCTACATCATCTATCTAGGTTCCGATAAGGATGACCTCAAGCCTTTTCTCCGCATCGGGAACTCGCAGAGAATAACCCCCTATGTCGTCAAGGGTACCTACAACATCGTTATCACCGACTCACTCACCGGAAACCCGGCACTTGAGCCCGAGAATATGAACAGGGAGAACAGCAAGGAGAACCGATACGTTGGGGACAGAAAGATTACAGCGAGCCTCCAAAAGTTCATACTCCAGTTCGAGATAGAGAACGGCTCGGTGAGCACCATCGAGGATGTACAGAAGGCCCACAAGAGGGCCGAAGTGCACTTCTTCGATGACGGCAATATTCATATTCTCTATGACCGCAACCTTCTGTTCGATCTCAGGAAGAGGGAGAAGAGCGATCTACACTTTATTGAACGAGCGCACATGCTAAAAGGTATACACGCAAAGAATCCCCTGCGGTACAGGCCGGAAGACCTCGAAGCTCCGGGCTTTCTACTGCTACAGCAGAACATCGTTCTCTTTGAAAAAGGAAGGGCCACCACCTTCGGTATACCGGAGTTCTATTTCAAGGCCTTCGTCAATTCCGGAATTGATCCTGATTTTATCGAGACCATTGTGACGGACGATATCGGTGGTTCATTCTTCAAGCTTCTCAAAAGAAAGTGGAGTACGCGGGAAAACCTCCGTATACTGACCGCAAACACACCCCTTTTTGAGAGTGCAGCGGCACTTTTTACCCACACCGGGGCCGGAACACTGCATGCCGACATCACAAGTTTCAAAACGGGGGAAAAGAGAACTGCGTACGGCTTCAATCTTGTTAGAACTGACATGGGCTTTGTCGTAAAGCACAAAGACTTACCCTTGCTCCTGCTGATATCGGGGTCATCCTCGAGCGAACAGGGACTGTTCAAACTCAATCCGGACAGGGGGGTGATGATACAGCCGGGAAAGGCATCTGTACCTATACCTGAGGGTGTGGTTCACAATTTTGTGGAAAGCGTACCGGAACGGCGGGAACTCCTGCAGGTCTATTTTCGTGATATTCTTGGCCTTATTGTAGATGATCTAAACCCGTCCGAATCGATGGTCGCGAAGCTCATCGATCAACTGCTGGGGGACATGGATCGAAAGGCCACGAAACCGATGCTGGACAGGGTGAGAAAGGGGTTGAAAAAGGTAAAGCTCACCGAGGAAAGTGCCTTCTTCTATCTCCTGAACAATGTGTACGGCATCATATCGATTCTCCATAAAGCGGGCCTGATTGAGAGTGGAATTATACAGTCCTTCGCCCCACTTCGCGACGGTGCACAAAGGAAACTGCACTCAATGAGCACAGTTCGTACGCAGCTGCCGGTAAGGGGCGACCTCTACCCGGCAGAGGAGGGTATGGCCGTCCTCTACGGTCCTGTAAGGGGAGTTACCTCGAGGGATGCCTATGCATTCACCCGGGAGCTCGTGCAGGATGTGGATCAGAAAGCGGCATCGTTCCTGGAGGAGCTGGACCGCGAACTCGCACGTCTGCATGCCTTGCTGTTTGAGCTGCAGGGCGAGCCGGCCGGCAAAGGGAGAAGGCTTCGGAGGAAGGGCATCAGCGCAGGAAGCCCCCCCGGTATTCCAGAGGGGGTTGCCGTACCGAAGATTGGAGGAATAGGAGGGGGGCGAAAAAGGGCGGGTCGCGTTGCTGCAGCAGTAAAGGAACCCGCCACAGTAGAGGAGCGGCAGGCCTATACAATACAGCAGGTGTCCTACAGCAGGGGTTTAAGCGGACCGATCAAGTTCATCATTCCTGCAGCATTGGTTGTGATAGCAGCGATTGTACTGGCCCTCTTCTTTCTCTTTCCCGACGTCATTGGCAGGCGAAAGCCGGGTGAAATTGAACAAGCCGAAGTTGCCGCAGCGGGTGGTGAGACTGCAGCTGAGGAAGCCCTGGCTCAGGAAGGAGAGGGTGAGGAGGCCTTCGAGGCAGACGAATTCCTCGAGGAGAAGGGTATACCCCAATCAGCCCTCACCGAAAGGAGAACGGTGATTTATCGAGGCCTCATCGAGATTACGGTCCTGGATATCTATCTCCTGACCAATGAAATCGCTGTCTCAAACGGATACCTGCGGCTCGACAGTGTCGCAGAGGCAGGCCGCGATCCGGATTGGATCTACCCCGGCAACCTGTTCGTGCTGCCCGACTCGACTGAATACACCGTTGTGAAGGGCGACACCATGTGGTACATCGCACACCGGTTCATTATCAAGCGGCTCGAGGAGGACTGGGACCGGTATTCTTCAATAAAGAAGGAGGTCGACACAGCCACACCCGATACACAGAGAAAGGAGGTACTGATCAGGGAATTAAAGTCTATCAGGGAGAGCTCGTACAGCGAAAATTTCAGCCGGGAAGTCGATGCAACGGTTGGAAAACTGTAACATTTTCGTCTGTATCCTATTCCAAAAATAATTGAGAATTAACTTTACAAGAACTGTAATTTCCTTTATAGTTTGGTACTGTGACCGAATATATAACAAACCAATGAAACAGTATGACTTAAACAGTCAGAAAGGAGAGGAATATGGCTTCAGATCTGCCAAAAAGCCCTAATGTTTTTCATCCTACCAGACCTTCAGCGGTGGGTTCCCGAAACAGTCTCGCTCAGGAGGGCAGGGCACAGAATGAGGAATTTCAGCGCCTTGTAGAGGAAGAGACTGAAAAGGTACTCAAGGAAATTCAGATCAAGCTGCCTCAAGAGGCTCTCGATGAACTGGATGTGATGGGCGGAATCAAACAGAAACTGTACAACTACTTCAACCAGAACTACCAGAACATGTTCAACCGCTTCATTACGACCAGTGAGGATGAGATGGTGAAGAAGGTCAGAAACTTCGTCGACAAGGAAGAGTCGAAGGTTCTGGCCCGATACACACCAAAAGAAATTGCCGAGATGCTCGACCAGATCGGCGGTGCCGACAAGTTCAACACTGGTGAGATCGAGAAATCGATCGTCAACATTTACGGCCATCTGCAGGGGCATATTCAACGAGGCCTGAACGATCTTGAAAATGATACCAACTCGCTGCTCAGGCAGAAGGCCGATGTGGGCGCCTTCATCAGAGGTGAGAATGCCTACTCGATTGTCAAGTGCTCCTTCAAGGACAACTCAGACAAGCCGAAAACGGTCACCGATGTGAAACTGTCCGTCAACATCCTCGATTCCGAGCTTATAAGCCCGATTTTCCATTATCAGGCAACGGTGGAATATCTGATCAAAGACCAGATCTCCAGAACCATCATGGACCTGATAGACCGTGAGATCGAACGCTTCAAGGCTCAGCTTGTGGATGATGGGAAAGAGGAGCTCTCAGACGGTGAAGTGATGTTTGAGAAGATGAAGAGAGTTCCCAACTACACCGACGATGATAAGGACGACGAGAAGTCACGCCGTTACACCTTCCTCGCCAAGACCTTGATAGACAAGATTGAAGGTCTGCGTGCGGAGATCGACCACAAGGATTTTGATCCACTCAATATCAGGGAAAACATGAAGGCGATCATCGACATGGAGAACATCCGAAACCGCGGCTTCAATACGGCAATCAACTCGATCACCTCCATACTCGATACGAGCAAGATGGGGTATCAGTACATCGAGAACCTGAAGAACGCGCGCGAGATGATTCTCCGTGAGTATGAGGACATTGACCCCAATGAGCTTCCCGATGAACGGTATACAATGAAGCTCAAATACTTCGACCAGGCACAGCTCCTTGAAGACAGGGCTTCCTATGACAAGCAGATGGAGGAGTGTAAGAAGGAGATCGAACATGCCTGGGACGTGGTCGAGATGGTGTATCAGACCAACAAGTCCTTCTTTAGGGTCAACGACTTCGAAGACATCGCCAAGAAGATGAAGAACAAGATCAAGCGAAGGATCAAGGCTGTCACCGGCGATCCGCTCTACGAGGACATGAAGAAGACCTGGAACGAGATCATGTACATCAAGGCGGGTGAGACTGACGTGGAGAAGCTGAACCAGACCTATCTCTACGAGAAGACGCTTCTGAAGAAGATGCTCCGCAGATCACTGGAAAAGATTCAGCAGATCTACGGCTTCCGCAATCCCAAGATGCGGGTGATCATGGAGGAGAGAGTCAACTTCCTCATCAAGGAGTTCGATGAGTTCGACTATTTGATCAACCCCTATCACATACAGCCGGGGCTCATACTGGACATGGACATCACCAGTATAAAACGGAAGAAGTTTACCCTGATGGGTATGGCAAATGTGCTCAACGAGTTCCTCCACGGCATCTCCAAGGGATTCCAGGATGCGGCATTCGCCTCATTCAAGCGCAGGAGATCGACCTTGCGTGAAGACATCTCGCAGACATTTGCCGTCGAGGAGCCTACAGCTGAGGGCCCCATGTCCTACTCCGAGTCCCTTATGAGCGGAGATGCGGCTCCTAAATCTTCGGGCGTCAAGGGCAAGGCTGACGTGACTCCCAGGAAGAAGAAGTCAGATCTCGAAGGACTAAAAGAACTCTAAGTAAGATGGATAACGAACTGAACGTACTCTCGAGCAGGGCAGGTTTCAACACTGCCCTGCGTCATTTTAAGAACGTGACGGGGTATGTCCCTGAGATCGTCGGAGGCGCCAACGCAGCCGATCTCATCAACGAGTCTCTCAATGAGGGGGATATCGAGCGGTATCAGGTCAAAACCATACTCAATGCCCTCCTAGTTGACAAGTTCGCCTATATCTATAAATCACACAACATCGAAGAGACGGTTGAGAATGCGGACCACATATCCGAAGCAGTAGGTGAGTGGACCAACATTCAGCTCGTTTTCACCTACTTCGATCCCCAGGAAGGCCAGTACGTGATCAATCCCAAGAACAAGGCCCACTGGGAGAGCATTCTTCCCCTCATACGGGACGAGTTCGCCGTCATATTTGCAGGCCCCGTGGAGGACGATATCAAGCCTCAGGTATTGAGTGCCGCCATCAACGATTTTATCGCCGTTCTGTATGGGAAAAAGGTCAAGGCGAAAAAGGAGTATATCGGAGTACGGAAACCTGCACCACTGCCTCCGCCTCCATCACAGGCAGGTGCAGCAGCAGCTGCCCCTGCAATGAAACGCAGAGTGACGCCCCGGTACTCCATCCAGGTCACCAACGAACTCTTTCACAACGGAAATGTTGAGGCGTGGAAGAAGATCGTTGAAAGCTTTAAAACAAAATACGCCGATCTTGACGTGTTTATCTGGTACGAAAACGAGCGTATCAACAATATCAATGCCCTGTTCAAGTGGGGCAAGGTGAAGCATGGGGGGCTCATCATGTTCAGCGTGGCAGGGGAAAACATACTGAATGTGTCCAAGCTGCAGCGGTACCTCTTTGAGGGGGCAAGCCCCCGTTTCGAGGTTTTTCTCAAAGGCGGCCTCGGAAAGATACTGGACCTTTTTTGATCCTATCGCGCACACCATGAACATACACTCACGGATGAAGACATACGTAAACTCTCCCCAAGGATATATAAGATGAAGAAATATCACTCATTCAGCAATACTGAATTCATCGACGATCCGAAGACACAGGAAACCATCGGCAATCGGGGCATGCGTGTTATGGAGCTTGCCTCCCTCGGTGCACCCATACTCCCCGGTTTTATCGTACCCAACGAGACCATCGGTGAAATCGCCGGTAAGGTCAGGGAGATGAAGAAGTTCATTATAGAACCGATGACCAAGATAGAGAGATTACTCAAGAAGAAGTTCAACGATGAGAGGAATCCCCTGCTCATCAAGGTTGTTGAGAGCCCCATGCTCAACATGATTCAGGCCTTCTCCATTCACAATATAGGGCTCTGCGACAAGACAGTGGGCGGTTTCGCCACATTTGTCGGGGAGGAGTTCGCCTATCACGAGTACCGCAACGTGATACGAAAGATCATCGAGCTCGAGCTCAAAATTGGGGTTGACAAGGAACGGGAGAAGAAGATCACCACCTTTACGGTGCAGTTGAAAAAGGCAAAGAAGCAGGTAAAGGTAAAGGAGGCCTTCGAGGAGCACAAGAAGCTCTACCCCACGGAGGCATTCACCAATGCCTACGATCAGCTCCACTTCATTATTGAGCTCCTGCATAGCTACTTTGAGAGCAGCTCGAGTAATGTCGATTCCAGTCTGCTCATACAGGCCATGACCTTCGGTAACTATGGCGAAAAGAGCTATTTCGGAAGCTATTTCACCAGGAACATCGTGACCGGTCATCCCGAAATCAGCGGACAGTTTTTCGTAAATGCCTTCGATGCCACGGAAACGAGGGGGAAATCCGTTACGAAGATCGACAAACCATATCTGGATAAGCTGATAAAACTCGGTCAGAACGTAGAGACCCACTTCAAGGAGATCCGCCAGATACGTTTCACGGTCGAAAATGGCACCCTGTGGGTCATCGATCAGGTCACCGTGCCGAATAAATCCACACAGGCTGAGATTAAAACCCTCCTCGACCTGCATGACAGAAAAGAAGTGGACGACGCCCACGTGATCAGAACTATCAAGCCCGGAAGGCTGTCAGAAATTCTTCACCCCATACTCGATATGAAAAGCGCTGAAAAGCTTCCCAAAGTGGAAGACGGAATTGCTGGTGCTGTGGGTGCGGCAGTCGGCCGAGTCTACTTCACCACAGAGAAACTCATCAAGGCATACAAGTGGGCAGTGCAAACGGATGAGGAAACGAATTTCATCCTGTGCATGCCGGCAACCTTTGCAGAGGACGTGAAAGCAATCGAGGTTGCAACCGGTATCATCTCGTCCGAAGGGGGTTACGCCTCCCACGCACCGGTCGTGGCACGGAGCCTGGGTAAAGTTGCTCTCGTGTATCCGGAGATCAAGTTCCAAAAGGACTCCATGAAGATCGGAACGAGAACAGTCAAGGAAGGCGACTACATTGCCCTGAACGTGCCTTACTACGACACTCCCGCTATCTACTTCGGAAAGGTCAACCTCATTCAACCGTCAGCCGAAGGGAGCGGGCTCCTCGAGTTCCTCGACATTGTGCAGAACAATATCGACGGGTTCGATGTGCACGCCAATGCCGATCAGCCCAAGGACGCGGAGCTTGCAAAGCGGTTCAAGGCCCAGGGAATCGGTCTGTGCCGCACCGAGCATATGTTCTTCGAGGAGAAACGCATAGCCACCTTCCGCGCCATGATCATTGCCAACGACAAGAAAGAACGCGACAAGGCCCTGGCCGATCTCAAGGAGATGCAGGTCGCGGATTTCTACAAGCTCTTCAAGATCATGGACGGTCTGCCGGTAACCATTAGACTGCTCGATGCACCTCTGCATGAGTTTCTCCCCCATACGAAGGAGAGCATGATAGAGTTCATACGCTATATGCGAAAAAAATATCCAAAGCTTACGGAACAGGAGATACGACGCCGAAGCTCCATGCTCAAAGAGTTCAATCCCATGCTCGGCCATCGCGGTGTTCGGATCGCCATTTCCTATCCGGAAATCTACAACATGCAGACACGGGCTATATTCGAGGCTGTATACAGCCTCAAGCGTGAAGGCGTTGATGCGAAACCCGAGATCATGATACCTCTCATCATGAGCGCCAACGAGATGAAGACCATCCGAAAAGGCAAAAAAATCGAGGGCAAGGAGATCATTGGTATCAGAGACATCGAGCGGGAGGTTCGCGAGAGCTTCAAGTCTGATCCCATCGAGTACAAGGTCGGTACCATGATTGAGCTGCCCGCGGCAGCGCTGCAGGCCGACCGCATTGCCCGCTATGCGCAGTTCTTCAGTTTTGGAACCAATGACCTGACACAGACCACCAACGGTCTGTCCAGGGATGATTTTAACAATTTCTACTCCGATTACAACGAGTTTGACCTTCTCGAGAGCAATCCTTTCAAGATACTGGGGGAGCCGGTCAAGGAACTCATAAGTCTCGCCTCTGAACGGGGAAGGCTTACCCGTCCCGATATAACCTTGGGCCTGTGCGGGGAGCACGGCGCTGAACCTTTGAATATCCCCTTCGCGAAGGAGGCCGGCCTCAGCTATGTTTCCTGCTCACCCTACGGCATACCCATCGCGAAACTTGCTATCGCCCAACTCAACTTAAAAGAGAAAGAAACATAAAAATAGATCAGTAACGCATTCTCTGCAGGACCTGAGCCACTTTCGAGAATACCTCGAGCAGATAGATCTTCATCAACGCCTCGGACACACAGCCCGAGTTGTAATACTTGGACACCACAACCATGAGTTCGCGCCGACTCAGTTTCATCTTCTGTGTGTAGCTTCCGCTTCTAACCGGTACGAGCTCGTCACCGAAAAATGCGTCCTTTATGGCGTAATCCAGATGCGAACTTCCGCTGCGGAAGTGCCGGTAGGCAATCTGCTCGATAGGCTGACCGAGCGGAGCGGTATAGTTGTCTATGAGCATATTCTGGAGGAATGCCTTTGAGAAATCGGTAAAGAGCTGCAGACGGCCTGTGGCACCCTCGCTCTTCGGAAGCGTCTGAAGGTTTTCGAGGCTGTCTATACCGTCCTGCATGTCTCTCACCGAGTCCCGGAACCGAAACTTTCTCACCCCTTCGTAGCGCAGACGGACATTCTCGAGACCGTACTGATAGTAGGTATATATCCCGTCGAGGATGTGACGTATACTGCGGGAAAAAAGAATTTGATACTGCGTCCTGACCCTCTCCTTCGATGAAGGGGGTTTTTCTTCTCGAATTCCGCCCTTGGGCATGGTGAGATGATCGAGCACCTTTTCATAGGCGAGGTTCAGCTCGGTCATGGTGCGATGGGCCCACTCCTCCTTCCCCCTGTTGGAATCGGGATGATAGATCTTGGCGAGTTTCCTGAAGGATTCGTTGAGTTTTGGCAGTGTACACTGAGGGGGCAGCTTGAGAAGCCTGAGCGCTCGGTCCAATTCCATATCCACATAATGGAGGCGATTCTGTTACCTGTCAAATAAATTTTACAGGTGTCCGGGGGCTCGACTACAATGAGGACAGGATCATGATCGGGAAGAAACCGGTTATCACCTACACGTCCTTTACCATCCTGAAACCGACCGGCGACAGCTTCGCCTACATATTCTTCGATACTGATGACCTCATCCCGGCGGCACACAAGTTCTTCATCGACACGCTGTGGAAGGACGCAAACGTTCCCAAAATAGATGCGGAGAAGGCAGCAGCCTTCATAAAGGATCTCTTCCCTGAGTTTGTCGATTTTAAAATTGAGTAGGGCGAACTTCGAGTTTCTCCAATATTCAATACCGAAAAGGAAATCCTTCCTGCTGAAAACTATTTTCGTACATTTTAACTCGACTAGCGAAGCGCCAGCGGAGCGCTCGCAAAGCGATATCCTTTATATCTTTTTGTTCGCCAGCACAATGC
>JAGLSF010000449.1 GCA_023136305.1 Spirochaetota bacterium | reverse complement strand
GTAGCCGCTACCTTTATGCTACCTGTCTTTAGGGCCATTCTGTAGACAGTGAAAGGAATAATTCGATGACCCTTGAATACTGGTTCATGCTGCCTGTAGCCACAGTTATCGCCACGATCGCCATGGCCTCAGGAATCGGAGGAGCAACTTTCTTTACTCCCTTTCTCATTTTGGCTCTCAAACTCCCGCCAGAGGTGGCCATCGGTACGGGACTGATTACTGAGGTATTCGGATTCGCCAGCGGGGTATACGCTTATGCGCGGAAGAAATTGATCGACTTCCGATTGAGCCTGTCCCTTCTTGCAGCCACCGTACCCATGGCGATTCTGGGCACGCTTCTCGCCGGATGGATTCCTTCCACCCTATTAAAGATCGTTCTGGGCGTCGGATTGATCGTTGTGGCGTTGAGTTTTCTGAAAAGCCCAAGTCACACCGAGGTGGAACGCGCGGATGAGGCTATTAAAAAAGATTACGGTGGGGAAAAAGGGGAAACGAAGCTGATAACTGCGGAGGGTGAAGTTATCACCTATACGGTTTGTAACCGCACAGAAGGGGGCATTATCGCCGGTATCGGTGGTCTCTTTGTGGGTCTAATATCTACGGGTCTCGGAGAATTGAACGGTTTTTTTCTGTTGCGCCGATGCCGGGTTCCCAGCAGAGTCTCGGTGGCAACCAGTGTATTCGTGGTTGCCATTACGGCCCTTTCAGCTTCGGTGGGACATTTCTTCCGATTCGTTCAAGCCGGAGGAGATGTTCTTTTCACAGTCATGAGCATCGTTATGTTTACAGTACCTGGAGTCATACTGGGAGCACAACTCGGCTCACGAGTGGCAAGCCGAATTCCTCAACGAGTTCTGGAAATCGGTCTGGGTGTTTTGTTTACGTTGGTAGCGGTTTTGACATTGAGTGAAGTCATGCTCTCGTATGCGAGATAAAAGGTGACATCCTTCAAGACAATCGACGGAACCATTGTACCAACTGTCACTGCCGAGCAGATGCGACGGGTCGATGAAGTAGCTGTCCAGGAGTTCGGTATTGATCTGCTGCAGATGATGGAAAATGCAGGAAGAAATCTTGCGCGGCATGCCATGGACATGTTAGGTTCGGAATCCTCCAAGGCTCCCATTTTGATTGCTGCGGGAGCGGGAGGTAA
>JAGLSF010000448.1 GCA_023136305.1 Spirochaetota bacterium | reverse complement strand
CCCGAGCATGCGCAGGTAGCAGGTGCCGTAGGTGCTGCCCTTCTCGGCAGAGGCACCCGGCTCAAGACCGACGCCATGCGAAAAAGCGGCGGTTCCCGGAGGCATGTGCGTATACCCCTCGAGATGCATTTGACCCAATATCCCGACCTTCGTTCATTTTTCCTGTACAATGCCGATGGGGTGGAGGTATTCCTGCCCGCAGAAAAGCTGCATCTCGACAGCTCCTGCTATATGGGTATCGACATCGGATCAACGAGTACGAAAGCGGTATTACTTGACGAGAGTGGAGAAATAAGGGGTGGTTTCTATACCAGAACAGGCGGTGAACCCATACAGGCTGTACAGAACCTTCTTGCAGCCATCGAGTCCTGTACAGGGGGAAGAAGGGCTGTGCTGCGTGGCGTTGCAACAACGGGTTCGGGCAGGAAGCTGATAGGGGGGCTTTTCAACACCGAAATGGAGCTGGACGAGATAACCGCTCACGCCCGAGCGGCCGTGTTTCTCAACCCTGAAGTGGATACGATCATCGAGATCGGCGGTCAGGATTCCAAGTTCACGAGGATACGGGAAGGCGATGTCTACTACTCCACCATGAACTATGTCTGCGCGGCAGGGACAGGCAGCTTCATCGAGGAGCAGGCAAAGAGACTGGGTGTCAGTCTTGATGATTTTTCCGATCTGGCATTTGGCGCACAGGCGCCCTACACCAGCGATCGCTGCACCGTGTACATGGAGAGAGACCTCGGCATGCTCCTTGCCGAGGGGTGGTCAAAACAGGCCCTTGCGGCGGCGGTTCTCAACTCTGTACGGGACAACTATCTCGCCAAGGTTGTTGGGAGAAACCCGGTTGGAGACTATGTGTTGTTTCAGGGTGCTACCGCCCGAAACAGGGCCCTGGTCGCCTCCTTTGAACAGCTCCTCCAAAAACCCCTGCATGTTTCACCCTACTGCCATCTGACCGGTGCCCTGGGTGCAGCACTCATCTGCCGGGAGGAGGGCTTCCCCTCATCTCACTTCCTGTGGGACATAGGTGATGGAAACCTGGGAGAAGAGGTCTGCAGGCTCTGTACGAACCACTGTGTGCTCACGGTTGTCGAAAACAACGGGTTGAAGACAGGCTGGGGAATGAAATGCGGAAGGGACTATGCTGAGGGAAAAGCCAGGAAAC
>JAGLSF010000447.1 GCA_023136305.1 Spirochaetota bacterium | reverse complement strand
GCCTTCATGCGCTGTCTTATCTTATCCAGGTCTTCCAGTTTAAGCTTCATGAAACTTCTCCTTCGATCGTCACTTCCCCGAGCATTCGCAGTCAAGGATAATCTCAGGGCGGGTGAGCTGTGGTATATGTGCCGTATCATCCATATCGCCGACCGGGTGATACGATCACTCTTTACCGGTTATTCCGAGCTGGTAAAGTCGGCCAGCCACCTCGAATGCAGGCAGTTCGCTGACTAGGATGGGTATATTCTTACTCTTCGCCTTCTCCAGCGTCGCTGATTCAGGTTGACGCCCCTTGATCAGTACGATGCCCGACAGTTCCTTCATACTTGCGATGGCAATAATATTTATATGTACCTGAAGCGTTATCCAGAGATCACCTTTTTTCGTGTTTGCAATAACGTCACTCATGAGGTCGCTGACGTAACCTCGCCCGACTTCACTGTCGAGTCTCGCCCCTCCTGATTTTACCTCAAGTTTGAGGTGCCGGACTATTTCCTGCAGTTTCATCTTTCCTCCAGGGGAGCATCACCTATCTTCAGTTCGTAATTATCATGAACTCTCATACATAGATTCAGGCGTTTCATGGAAGACCTTCACAGTCCATCAATCCGGCAGCATACAGCTTCCCACAAGCCCTGAACAGGGAAAGGCCTGTCCCGAGGAGTGGCATCTTATTCGTGCGTGCCAATTCCACAGTCTCTTTATGGGGACGCTTGCCATGTATGAAGCAGATTGCCGCGATTTCAACCACTTCTACTGCTCGTATGGTCTGTGGGTTGATCAATCCTCATACTGTTTTACTAGTTTGACTGCCTTCCGCTGGTCAAGCTTGGTGTGATAATCGTTGTCTATGACCACGAGAGGCCCCAGTGCGCAGGTACCGAGGCAATTAACAGTCTCCACGGTGAACTTACCGTCTTTTGTGGTCTGGCCTGCCTTGATATCGAGTTCCCTTTCAATAGCCTCAACCACCCCGGATGCACCGCGCACATGGCAGGCAGTCCCGACACAGATGGAGCAGTGATGCTTACCCATCGGTTCGAACCTGAAAGATGTGTAGAATGTCGCCAGGCTGTACAGATGACTCAGAGGTACGTTGAGCTTTTCGGAAATCTCTTCGAGCACTTTTTGGGGCAGGTATCCGTAGGATTCGGAAATATCCTGCATAAGGCCGAT
>JAGLSF010000446.1 GCA_023136305.1 Spirochaetota bacterium | reverse complement strand
GGGCGAAAGATTTCCATGATCTTTCAGGAACCCATGACCTCTCTTGACCCGGTGTTTACTATCGGCCACGAGATCATGGAGACACTGCAGCTCCATCAAGGTTTGCGCAAGGAGGATGCACGGCAGGCCGCTATTGAAGCGCTGCGCACCGTAGGCATGCCCCACGCTGAAAAATGTATCGATTGCTATCCCCATGAGCTCTCCGGCGGCATGCGGCAACGTGCCATGATTGCCATGGCCCTTGCCTGCAACCCTTCCCTGCTCATCGCCGATGAACCCACCACGGCGCTGGACGTGACCATTCAGGCGCAGATTCTCCAGCTCATGAACGACCTGAAGGAAAAATTCGGCACATCCGTCATGCTCATCACCCACGATCTGGGCGTGGTTGCTGAGATGTGCGACAACGTGGCAGTGATGTATGCCGGATATGTGGTAGAGTATACCGAGGTGGAAAGATTGTTCAGCAACCCTCTGCACCCCTATACGAGGGAACTGCAAAAGTCCATACCGAGGATGGACGTGGAGGTAGCGCGCCTCGACACCATCAGGGGCATGGTTCCGGATCTTCTCCACGTACCTGCAGGCTGCCCATTCAACCCCAGATGCAATTCCTGCTTCGACCGATGCCTGAGAGAGCTGCCGGAACTCCGGGAGGTGCAAAAAGGCCATCTTGTGAAGTGTCATCTGTACTGAGGAGATTTACAGATTGCAGAAGCTGATTGAAGTTAGAAACCTGAAGAAATGGTTCTGGATCGGTACGACCCGCCTTGGGAAACGGGATGCAGTACGCGCCGTCGATGATGTGAGTTTTGACATACAGAGGAAAGAGGTACTCAGCCTCGTGGGTGAGTCGGGGTGCGGCAAGACAACATGCGGCAAGGTTATCCTGCGTGTACTTGATCCTACGGACGGACAGATAATTTTTGATGGACACGACATCACCCACCTGCACAGAAGGGACATGATCGAGTTCAGAAAACGGATGATGATCATCTATCAGGACCCCTTCGGGTCTCTCGACCCACGGATGACGGTAAAGCATACCATCGCGGAGCCTCTTGAGGTGCACAGTACCTTTTCCAGAAAAGAGCGTGCGGAGCGAACCGCCAGTCTCATGCGATCCGTAGGACTGCCGCCCGAACATATGAACCGGTATCCTCACGAGTTCAGCGGCGGTC
>JAGLSF010000445.1 GCA_023136305.1 Spirochaetota bacterium | reverse complement strand
CACCCGCTGCGCCCTTTCCACGGCGTCCGCCCTGTTGGGATCATTGCGAAACTCCTCGATAAAGCCGGGAAAGAGGTCCCCAAGACGGTTTTTCATAATCGGGATCTCGTAAACGAGAAAGGTATTCATGATACAGTGGGCCTTTGTTATGTTGGAGATGATATACCGGAGTTCCGAGCGCCGAACAAAGTGCCAGTGCACAAGTGTTTGACGGGGGCTGTAATTCCGAAACTGCATGTCCCGCACCATGCGCCTGAGCATGCGTATATCTGCCCAGCGTATGAACCGCCCTTCACCGTCCTTGAGCTGTGAGAGGGTTTCGACATAGAGCTTGAATTTCTGATGCTCGGATATACTCTCCGTCATTTCCTCGTACATACCGTGGAGCGAGTCGATGAGCACAATGTCACGCGGTTTCAGGGAGAGCGTCTCCGATATTCCCTCCCGATTACCCGTCTTGAAATTGTAACGGGGAATTTGAACAGCCTTTCCATCAAACAGCTCGCCCAGGTGCCGCGAGATCAGGTCGAGGTCGATGGCCTGGGGCGTCTCATAATCGTAATCACCTGTGGAATCCTTCGGCTGACCTTTGAGGTCAAAGTAGTAGTTGTCCACGTTCAGGGTACGAAGATGGTACCCCCGTTCCTTCAGCCTGTCAGCGAGTTTCATGGTGGTGGTAGTCTTTCCCGATGAGGAGGGCCCTGACACGATAACAAGTCTTAGATCCTCGATCCGGTCGAGCAGGTTTCGAACAGCTTCGTCAATCTCTCTTCTATAGAATTCCTCGCAGGACCCCACAAGCTCGGGGTAGCGGCCGTCCTCTATTACAGCACTGAACTGGTCGAGGGAGAAGCAGCAGTGATCAATACCCCAGGCCAGGGCGTTCCAGAGCTTCTGATAGGGAATGTTGTCTGACGAGTAGGTGAGGTTTTCGCGGCCGGCACGCTTCAATGCATGTTCATACCGGTATATAATGTAGGCCTTGGCCGTCTTCGCATGACCCCGTTCGATGAGGACCTTTTCCACGAGGTCCTGGACCTCTTCCACGGTGGGGTATGTCTCAGGCTGCTGCCGCAGTGTTAACCGCTCGATCACGTCGTCCGTCACCCCTTCCGCGGTTTCCCGGTCCCGGCCCCCCACAGCGATAGCGGCAGAGAGTGTGGTCAGGGTAATCTTGTTCCGATCAAAGG
>JAGLSF010000444.1 GCA_023136305.1 Spirochaetota bacterium | reverse complement strand
GAGGCTGTTACCGGATTTGTCGGTCCCTCCCAGCGAAAGGAGTTCACCCTGGTGGGCAACTGTATCAACCGCGCTGCCCGGCTTCAAGCGCTCGCATCGGACAATCGCATCTTTATAGACGCGTCGACCGCCCGCGAGGTACGGACCTTCTCCTACCTTTTGAAAGCCGTTCTCAAAAAGGCGCCCTATGTACTCAAGGATACACGCTCCTATGAGCTTGAAGGGCTCTGTGAATACAGCGAGGAGTTTCAGCAGATTCGAAAACATCCGCGACTTGTGGTTGCAAAGGTTGCGGGCATTACGAACGTCAGTTCCAATGTGAGAAAACCTGCCCTTGTCAAAAGTATTGGCGAGGGCGGTTTCGGTATCGAGATCCACGACTATGACGACTTCAGCCTCGAAATCGGGGATGAAACCATACTGGATTCTTCACATCTCAGCCTCTTCAACAAGGAGAGTACCCGGGGTTATATCGTTCGGAAGAAGGAGCTCAAGGGCGGAGGCATTTACCGCATCAAAACATGGGATGTGGGTGTCAAGTTCATCGATATCTCCGAAGAGGTGCGCAAGAGGCTCCTGAAGATATTCGTAGGCAATGAGACCCTCCGTCAGCTTGTTGGCACCTGAGGGTTCACGCAGCCCGCCACAGACCGGTCATCACCGACCTTTCTATCTCGACACACAGCCGTCACAGCGACGGTATGATCATCAGATCCAGTTCCCGCTGCATATAGTCCAGTATTGGACGGGGGTCTTCTCCATTGATCATGATTCTATCGAGTGCACTCCGCATGACAGCGTCGATACTGTAATAATCGTACCGGGGTGAGAATACCGCTCCCCTTTCGAGCTCAATTATGGGTGTCATGTAGTTGGGATTTTCTTCGTAAAAGATGAGCAGGTCGAGGGAATCCCTGGCACTCTTGAGTATGGCAGGTGAGCCGGTGTGGGTGTGCCACTTGATGGAATTCTCGTAATTGATGAGATAGTCGATGAACCTGAAAACCTCCCGTACCCTTTTCAGACCCCTGCTTGTGACGGCCAGACAATTGCCCATAACATGGGGCGGTATGTCAGCTGAGGAGGGAAGGCTCCAGACCGTAAGGTTGAAGGGTAGGTTGGTCTGTGTGTAGACGAGATGGGAGCTTTCAGCCATACGAATACCCAGATTTCCACTGAAAAAAAGCTGCTCTGCTTCCGATGA
>JAGLSF010000443.1 GCA_023136305.1 Spirochaetota bacterium | reverse complement strand
CAGGCACGAAAGGAGTTGAACAGGCGGGTCCCAGAAAAGGTGTCGTTCAACGCCTTTCTCATCAAGTTCGTCGCAGAGGCACTCCATCGTCATCCCATGGTAAATGCCGGCTGGGAGGGCGATCATATCCTGCAGTACGGCCGGGCGGATATCGGCCTTGCCGTGGCACAGCCCGACGGCCTGATCACACCCATCGTGCGCGACTGCTGGAACAGGGGTATTCTGTCCATCGACGCAGAACTCAAAGTGCTCATCGAAAAGACCAAGAACAACAAACTGAAGCTTGAGGAGTTCACAGGCGCCACCTTCACCATCACCAATCTCGGTTCCTACGGCATTCACGACTTTACAGCCGTTATAAACCCGCCGGGGTCTGCCATCCTCGCTGTGGGTGAGGCCCGCCGGGAGCCGGTCGTCGGGGATGATGACGAGATCGAGATACGCACGAACACGGTGCTCTCACTATCCTGCGATCACCGGGTTATAGACGGTGCCGAGGGTGCGCTTTTCATGCAGGACCTGCGCGGCATGATGGAGAACCCCATTCAGGTTCTCTACTGACCATGTTCTGGGGATATACAGTTCTCGATGTGCATGCTCAGCTGCCGGACATGCGCCGGTGATTTTCCATTCATGTTTGGTTTTATCTATTTAAATTCTAGTACAAAAACCATTATTTTACTTTTAACAATTGCTTATTTAGTTGCCATGCCTATTAAATGTATAGGTAAAAACCATTAGGTAAGCGATAAAAACTTAACATGGTTGAATGTTTACTTACCTATTTTTTCGGTATATTTCTCCATCGGGTACAAATAACAGTGAGGAGTTGGAATCATGGCATATGACTACGATCTCGTGGTAGTCGGCGCAGGGCCTGGTGGGTATGTGGCGGCAATACGCGCGTCGCAGCTCGGCATGAAAGCGGCGGTCATTGAAAAAGACAAGCCCGGAGGCGTCTGCCTCAACATCGGATGTATACCGTCGAAGGCGCTCATCCATCAGGCGGAGATCTTTCATTCGATTAGTGATCTGGAGGGTCTCGGTGTCAAAGTGGATGCATCGGTATTCGACTATGGGCAGGTCTTCAAGAAGTCACGGAAGGCGGCGGACATGCTCTCAAAGGGGGTGAGTTTCCTTCTGAAAAAGAACAAGGTGGAGTACATCACAGGAACAGCCGAGATCAAGAACCCCAACGAGGTTTCG
>JAGLSF010000442.1 GCA_023136305.1 Spirochaetota bacterium | reverse complement strand
AGTATGGCCACACCGAACCGCTCAGTATCATTGAAACCATAGAGGCGGGCCATCCCGTTCCGGACTTCAACAGCCTACATGCTGCAGCGAGAATCCTGGAGATTGCGGATCGTGCCGACGAACAGACCCTCATATTGAATCTCATATCAGGCGGGGGCTCAGCCCTGCTCGCAGCACCCCTCAACAGCATCATCGAGGGTGTTGAGGTCGCCCTCACCCTGGAGGAGCTGCAGGAAACCACCAGGGTGCTTCTCGGATCCGGCGTCACCATCGAGGAGGTAAACTGCATCCGAAAGCACCTCTCAACCATCAAGGGAGGGCGGCTCGCCGAGCACGCCTATCCCGCACTGCAGATCAATCTCCTTCTGTCTGACGTAATCGGTGACCGGCTCGATACGATCGCCTCCGGGCTCTCCACGCATGACAACACGACCTACAATCAAGCTCTTGCCATACTGGGAAAATACGGTATCAAAGGGGCGGTTCCGGCACGGGTTGCCCGCACTCTTGAAGCTGGCCACCTGGGCCTGATACCGGAGACACCGAAGAGGGGAGCAGCACTGTTTGAACGGGTCAACAATCTCATCATTGGAAACAACCTTGTCGCCGTACGGGCCGCTGTAAGCGAGGCGAAGAATCTCGGATACAGCAGCATCGCGCTCTCTTCGAGGGTCATTGGTGAAGCGCGGGAAGCGGCCAAGGTCTTTGCCGGCATCGTAAAGGACGTACAGCGGCACGGCATCCTGGTGGGGAGGCCTTCCTGTATCGTTTGGGGAGGAGAGACCACCGTTACCCTCCAGGGGTCAGGGAAGGGCGGGAGGAATCAGGAGTTTGCCCTCTCCTTTCTGCTCGAGCTGCAGGAATATGCTGTCTGGGATGAGCAGGGCATTGCCCTTCTTGCCGCCTCCACCGACGGCAACGACGGTCCCACCGATGCAGCCGGTGCCTTTGCTTCTACCGGGGTGCTCGTGAAGTCAGCAGAGCTCTCCCTCGACCCGCTGGACTATCTGAAGAACAACGATTCCTACACCTTCTTTGATAAAACGGGTTTTCTCCTGAGAACGGGGCCCACAAACACAAACGTATGTGACCTGCAGATTGCACTCGTTGCCTAGAGGCAGCCGAGTCCATTTTGAGGATCTCGTAATGATATCCTGGCAGTCACGATAGATATTCTGTATACCCTTCCTGCTCAGAAAGGTTTCAGTATCTGC
>JAGLSF010000441.1 GCA_023136305.1 Spirochaetota bacterium | reverse complement strand
GATTTTCCTGCCCCGTTTTCTCCGATGAGCGCATGCACCTCACCCCTTCGAAGGTGCAGATCGACCGTATCGAGTGCCTTCACGCCCGGGAACTCCTTGGAGATCTTTTGAACGTCAAGTACCGTATCCTTCGCTGGAGCCATGACAGCGTGCTCCTTTCATAGATTCATGCATGCTCGCTGTACAGTTTCATGTCGTGATGATTTTCGACCGCGCCACCTTCCGCTTGTTGTCGATGAAAACGGCAAGGATGATGATGAGGCCGCTGATCACGATCTGGAGGTCCTGATTCCACCGCAATATGATAATACCGTTGTTTATTACCCGCAGGATCAGAAGGCCGAACAGGGTGCCGATGAGGGTTACCTCACCCCCACCAAGGCTGGTGCCCCCCAGGATAACACCTGAGATGACCATGAGCTCGAATCCGACCCCTGCATTGGGCTGACCTGAGTTCATCCTCGAGACGAGTATAATCCCACTGATTGCGGCAAAAACAGAGTTTGCAACGAACGTAATGATTTTTAGATTATCAACCTTGATACCGGAGATCTTTGCAGCTATATCATTACCGCCGGTCGCGTATAGCCTCCTGCCGAGAACCGTTCTGTAGAGAATGATCAGAAATATAATGTAGAGTATAACCATGATAATAACGGGTATGGGCATGAATCCCAGATAGCCATTGCCGATCGAATATAAAGCAGGAAGCTGATGATAGTTCTGTGCGGCCTCGAGCTTGTACAGGTACACGCTGCCGCGCAGTATCATCATCATGGCGATGGTTCCGATGAGAGAGCTCACTTTGAGCTTCGTACGAACGAGCCCGTTTATAAGACCGGTCAAAGCCCCGAGGCTGAGACCTGCGAGAACGCCGAGGAAAACGCTGTTGGTCTTGTTTATGATATCCATGGTGACCACACCCACAAAGGCAACGAGAGATCCGATCGACAGATCAACCTCACCGGTGATGAGAAGCATGGTCATCCCGATGCCAGCTATGATTGCCATGGAACTGTCACGGAGTATGTTGAGTATATTGGTGGTGCTGTAGAATTGCGAGGTGCCGACCGATATGGCTGCTGAAATGACGACGAGCACGGCAACCAGTATGATTTCATTGAAGAGCACCAGTTTTGTCAGGAAGCTACCCTTGCTTGTCGAGTCTGTTGAAGGCACAGCCAAACTCCATTCATAAGGTCACACCCCTCCTCCTGAGAGGAGGA
>JAGLSF010000440.1 GCA_023136305.1 Spirochaetota bacterium | reverse complement strand
GTGGGGAGACGGTAATGGCTTTGCCCACGTACGGGCCGCCATGACCAGACAGGACATGTCCATTCCCTTCGCCAGGAAAAAACTCATTTTGGGGACCTGGCAGCAGGTCATTCTCATTGATTTTGACAACAGGCCCCGGCGGCGCGAGATCACCGTTCAGGTTATCGGAGAGTAACTGACGTGAGAAGACCCTGTACCGCTCTCGTTTTTGCCTTGTTCGTTGTGCTGCTCATCACAAGCCCCACACTGCTGCTGGCGGCACGGGATGCCGGAAGTGTTGCCGACAGCCTGCGCGAACGGGGTATCCCTCCGCTCCTCGTTGCCGGACTCATATCCATGATACCCATCTTCGAGCTTCGGGGCGGTATTCCTGTGGGCATTGCCCTGTTCAAGCTCCACCCCGTAACTGTGTACTTCACCTGTGTGGTCTTCAACCTTATTCCCGTGCTTCCCATACTGCTGCTTTTAAACCCGCTCAGAAGGCTGCTCTCCCGTGTGCCTCCATTCAGAGGGCTGTTCAGGTATCTGGAGAGAAAGGCAGCGAAAAATAAGCGGCTCATCGAGCGCTACGAGGAGATTGGCCTCACACTCTTCGTGGCCATTCCCCTTCCGGTGACAGGGGCGTGGACCGGATCCATCATCGCCGAGGTTATGGGCCTGAAGGTGATGAAATCCTTCCTGTCCATAACCCTGGGGGTGGCCCTGGCCGGAATCATCGTCACCATGCTCACCCTGCTCCGTATCTACGGCCTTGTGGGTGCGCTGGCCATACTCCTTACCTTTCTCATTGTGTACATCATCAGGGCGCGCCGTGACCTGAGGTCAGGAAAAGAGAAGAAGACGGGTGAGACAGACAGGGAGGAGCACATCCCTTCATGAAACCGACTGAACCCGCCCTTACCAGGCCCCTCGGTCTCTTTGGAAACCCCGTGGACCACTCATTCTCCCCCCTGTTCATGAACCATGCCCTCTCGCTGCTCAATCTGAACTACCGCTATCTGGCATTTGCCATTGAAGAGAGGAATGTGGAAAGCGCAGTGCATGCACTGCGGATACTAGGATTCAGAGGAGCCAACGTGACCATCCCCTTTAAGCGGTCCTTGCTCCATCACCTTGACCATGTCGATGGACTGTCAAAAAAGGTCGGCGCGGTCAACTGCATCGTCAATTATGAGGGCACACTCACGGGATACAACACCGATCATCACGGTTTCATCAAACCGCTCATCGACCGCGG